>CALFTM010000072.1 GCA_937916355.1 uncultured Bacteroidales bacterium | reverse complement strand
TTTTTGAGATGTCGTCAATCAAAGTTCCGCTATTTCCTTTTACGATCTCCTTGACCGCCATCTGAATGCCTCTTTCGCTCCAGTCACGCTCAAATTCGGTCTCTATCAGCGAACAAATTTCGCTCACCAAATAAGGGTATCCATTAGTGTATTTATAGATTTCTTTGGCAATAAAATCTCTGTTCATTCCCGTATGATGATCGGCCTCATACTCGTTGAGCATCGTGATGATTTCGTCTGGGTGGAAGGTCATGTCAACCTTGAACTTGGCGGCGATGTTCCATGGGGAATTATATTTTCTCTCCTCATCAGGACGAAGCTTTAGTTTAAGATTCTTCACGTCATAAACGCCGGCAAGGATGACACTATGGAAGGTGGAGTTCATGCCTTTCAAATCCCTGTCGAGGTATTTATTGCGGAGCATGCCTAAGAAATTCAGGAACAGCTGATTGTCCGTACTCTTGTCAACCTCGTCGATGAGGAGCAAGACAGGCTTGGTTTGTGACTTGCAGAATGCAGAAATCTTTGCCGACAAACCCTCAAAAGAGGCGCATTTGCATTCATTCAGCCAAAAGTCAGCTTGTTCAGAAGTCACGCCTGCCGCTTCTGATATTTTAAAACCCAAACCTTCGCAAAAACCCTCTACAGAATCAAAAATAGCATCTCCTATTTCAAAACTGATAGATATAACGACATACTGGTCAGACAAATTTCTGAACAGAGCCTTCAGCGTCGTTGTCTTGCCAAACTGCCGCGCACGGTTGATGGTGAAGTACAAACCCTCTTCGATGTACTCCTCTATCTGCGCAAGCTTCCTGCTCGTGTCAACCATGTAATGCTGGGCAGGGTTGCAGCTGCCGGTGGTATTGAATCGCTTCTTCATGCTCTTTTATTTTTTGCAAAGATAATATTTTCACATGATAGTCCACAAAAGGCTATATCTAAAATCTACGCAAAAAAGCAATTTGAAAATCCTATAGTCATGAAGCAAGTGCAATATCAAACAACAACTTTAAAATCAAAAAAAACTCTTATCCGAAAATTCCTTTCAAAACCTTTTCCGTTGCTCCCTTATTCTCTTTTGAGTATGAAGAAGCGACCTCCGCACTCTTAGCATATAAATCGGACCCCGACTGGTAAAGGTCATTCATCAAGCGGCTAAAATCTTCCGGTTCCTGAATGGAATAGGCACCGCCTCTGCCAACCAATTCAACTGCCTCCATAAACTTCCGGTAATTAGGTCCGAAAATGACCGGTATGCCATAAACCGCCGCCTCTAAAATATTGTGGATGCCGACACCAAAACCGCCACCGACATACGCCACCTTGCCATAACGGTAAATGGAAGAGAGCAAACCAAAACAGTCAATAATTAAACAATCTGCATTAGCAGCAGAAATCTCATCCGCCTGCGTGTAACGAACATGAGTACGCTCCAATTGTCCGATGATACGCCCCAAATGCTCTTCATGGATTTCGTGCGGAGCTATGATAAATTTTATTTCAGGATGGGCATTAATATAAGGTATAATAATATCCTCATCCTTCGGCCATGAACTACCTGCGACAAAGACAGGTGCATCTCCAGCGAAAGCCTCAACAAGAGGCAAAGACTTAGCCCGTTCTGCAATATCAGCCACCCTATCAAAACGAGTATCTCCCACCAACGAGACATTGGTTACGCCTACAGATTGCAACAACTCCACAGAGGTGCTATTTTGAACAAAAAGGTGTGTGAAATTTTTTAAAATATCCCTATACCACCCCCCATACCATTTGAAAAAGACTTGATCTTTTCGGAATATGGCAGAGACAATGTAGGTCGGAATCTTCTCTTCTTTTAAAATGGAGAGATAGTTCATCCAAAACTCATATTTAATGAAAACAGCGTATGATGGATGTACGACCGAAAGGAATTTACGGGCATTCCATGAAGTATCCATAGGAAGATAACATACCCAATCGGCACCATCATAATTCTTCCGAACCTCATAACCAGAAGGCGAAAAGAAGGTTACCAAGATTTTCAAATCGGGTCTCAGCTGGCGAACCTTCTCAATGATTGGCCGTCCCTGCTCAAACTCGCCTAAAGATGCAGCATGTACCCACAAACAACTATCATCTGCCCCAATATTTTCCTGAAGCAAATCGAACACGCCTTTTCTTCCTTCTACAAACTTCTTTGCTTTTTCGCTAAAGAACGAAGCGAACCATGCCCCAACATAGTAGAGCATGATTCCTAAATCGTACAACACCCTCATGTTTTCTGTTTCAAGTGTTTTTTTATTTTATCACTTCCAACGCACGTTTCACACGCGCCAAGGTCTCCTCTTTACCTAAAATATCTATAATATTAAAAATATGAGGACCTTTCGCCGCACCTACCAAAGTGATACGGAACGAGTTCATGACAGTACCCAAATTATACTCTTTAGATGCGACCCAATCGAGTACCAATTGCTCGTTCTCTGCCACTTTAGAGTAATCTGCGATTCCATCTAAAACCTCCATCAATTCGGTCAACATCTGCGGACTTTCTGGTTTCCAACGCTTCTTCAATGATTTCTCATCATATTCGGTCGGAGCCTCAAAGAAGTAGCTTGTCTGTTCCCACAAATCTTTAATGAAGCTGACACGCTCTTTTACCAAAGAGACGATGTAGGTAAGACGTGATTTTTCACACTCATACCCTTTTTCTTTCAAAAACGGCATAAAAAGTTCCGCCACCTCGTCATCTGATTTTTTTATCAAATATTCATGGTTGAACCAAGTACCCTTTTCATAGTTGAAACGGGCTCCTGATTTGCTCACTCGTTCGATGGAGAACAATTGGATTAACTCCTCCATTGAGAACATCTCTTGGTCTGTTCCCGGATTCCAACCCAAAAGAGCCAGAAAGTTCACGACTGCTTCTGGAAGGTAACCCGACTCTCTGTAGCCAGACGATATCGCACCAGTCGCAGGGTCAGTCCACTGCAACGGGAACACAGGGAATCCAAGGCGATCACCATCACGCTTACTCAACTTACCATTTCCCTCAGGCTTCAACAGCAATGGAAGATGCGCGAAGCGAGGCATTGTGTCCGCCCACCCCAAATAGCGATACAACAAGACATGCAAAGGGGCAGATGGCAACCACTCTTCTCCACGGATGACATGCGTAATCTTCATCAGGTGGTCATCGACAATATTCGCCAAATGGTAGGTCGGAAGTTCGTCTGCCGATTTGTACAACACTTTATCATCCAAAACATTAGAATTGATGACAACCTTACCACGAACCATATCATCCACCTCAACATCCTCATCTGGCTCAATCTTTATGCGGACAACATACTTATCTCCATTTTCGATACGACGTTTCACCTCCTCTGCAGGGAGTGTCAAAGAATTGACCCCCTGCATTCTCGTACGGGAATCATATTGGAAGTTTGCTATCTCTTTTCTTTTCTCCTCCAACTCTTCTGGAGTATCAAAAGCATAATATGCCAAACCTGCATCCAACAATTGCTGAACATACTTTTTGTAGATATCACGACGTTCACTCTGACGGTAAGGTCCATTTTCTCCGCCAACGCCGACTCCCTCATCAAACGTGATGCCCAACCACTTAAAAGCTTCGATGATATACTCTTCTGCTCCCGGTACAAAACGCTGTGAATCGGTATCCTCAATTCTCAACAACAAATCGCCACCATACTTTTTTGCAAAAAGGTAATTATACAAGCAAGTTCTAACGCCTCCGATGTGGAGAGGTCCTGTCGGACTTGGTGCAAAACGCACTCGCACTTTATTCTCTGACATTGTTTCTTTGTTATATATTAATATAGAAGGCATACTAAACCTCCTTCAAAATTTCCTACTTATTATTGAATCGGTTCATCGTATCCTGCAAACCGGCGAGACAAAAATTCTTAACCATCTCGACAGCCACGGGGATACGCTCCTCTAAAGCAGCAGACTCCTCTGAAGTCCACTCACCCAAGACATAATCGACTTGCGCACCTTTAGGGAAATCGCTTCCAATTCCAAATTTCAAACGGGCATACTTGGAAGTTCCCGTCCGAGCCTCAACGCTCTTCAAACCATTATGTCCACCAGCACTTCCATTTCCTTTCATACGAAGCGAACCAAAAGGGATGGACAGGTCATCCACTACAATCAACAAATTCTCCACCGGGATATTCTCCTTTGTGAGCCAATACCGGACAGCGTCTCCGCTGAGGTTCATGTAAGTGGAGGGCTTCAGCAAGACCACCTGAGCATTTTTCACCCGTCCAGAGACGGTCGCCCCATAACGGGTGTGTTCGTCAAAAACAAGGTTGGACGCCTTCGCAAAAGCGTCCAACACTTTAAATCCTATGTTGTGTCGGGTATTCGCATACTCTGCGCCAATATTCCCCAAACCCACAATCAGATATTTCATATTACTTCTTAGCTGCGGCTGCACCACGTGCTGCTCTTGTCAACTTAACTGCTGCAACAACGTTGTTTGCACTGTTCAAGATAGTTAGGTTCTCGAAAGAAAGCGCACCAACTTGGATAGTCTTTCCTAATCCGAGGTTCTCTACATTCACAGACAACAATTCAGGAATGTTCTTGTAGTTACCCTTAACCTTCAATTTACGAAGCTCTTGGCTCAACTTACCTCCCAAACGTACACCCTCTGCCAATCCTTCCAATTTAACTGGAACTTCCATCACAATGTCCTTGTCATCAAAAACCTCCAAGAAATCAATGTGAAGAATAGAATCTTTCACTGGATGAAATTGAAGTTCCTTCAAAATCGCCTTGTGAGCCTTTCCGTCAATAGTCAAATTCACCAAGAAAATCTCTGGTGTGTAGATCAACTTGCGAACATCTGACAAAGAAACTTGGAAATTTACATTCTCTGCACCACCATACAATACAGCTGGAATGTTTCCGTTTGTTCTGACAGAGCGAACGCCCTTCTTTCCTAAGGCTTCTTGACTTCTCAATTCACCTTTCAAATCATAAGTCTTCATGTGTTACTCAAAATTAAGTTTTTACATTTTGTTCGTAATGGCCTTAATTTCCCATCACACTTTCTTTTGAACATTTTTCTAAAAAAGCGGTGCAAAGGTAGGCTTTTTTTTTCATTTAAACAAATCTTCCCACTCAGATTTGTCTAACGAGTCGAACGGATTGTTGTTACGGAGGAAAGAATTGGCAATTGCTCGTTTTTTATTCTGCAATATCAATACTTTTTCTTCTATGGTATCTTTCATAATAAAGCGGTAGACAAAGACGCTCTTCGTCTGGCCGATGCGATGCGCTCGGTCTTCCGCCTGCAGTTCCGCCGCAGGATTCCACCACGGGTCGATCAAAAAAACATAATCTGCCGCCGTCAGGTTCAAACCAACTCCTCCGGCTTTTAGCGAAACCAGAAAGAAGGAGATCGAATCATCTTCTTGGAATCTGGACACTTGTACGTCTCTGTCCTTTGTCGTACCGACTATTTTCGAGTAGCGGAACGACCGCTCTTTCAACTCTTTTTCTATGACTTCCAAAAATCTCACAAAACTGGAGAATATCAAAACTTTATGTCCGCCATCTTTCAAACTCTCTAACCGTCGCAAAACCTCCTCCACTTTTGAGGATGGAATGTCTTGTGTCTCATCCACCAAAGAGACATGGTTGGAAAGCTGGCGCAACATCGTAAGTGAGGACAACGCCAATGTCATTTCATGGGGTTTCCCCAAACGCATAATTTCATCCATCAGGGTGTTCCGAACAGCCGACTTCTGGGTTTCATAGACCTTCCTATGCTCTTCGTTCATTTCACAGAAAACCTCCATTTGATATTTCTCCGGCAACTGACTCTCAACCTCATGTTTTGTGCGACGAAGAATGAACGGATTTATTATTTTTCGCATAAGAGACTCCTGCTTGGTGTTTTCGCCCTTTTGGATCGGCAATTCAAAGTATTTATGGAAATAATTGGCAGAGCCTAAAATGTCCCTGTTCACAAGGTTCATCTGCGCCCATAAGTCCATCATGCCATTTTCGATGGGAGTCCCGGTCACACAGTAAAAATGGGAGGCTTCCAGCTGCAGTGCCGATTTGTAAATTTGAGAACCGGGATTTTTCAAATTTTGGCTCTCATCAAAAACGACACACTCAAATTTGTAATTCTTCAAATACTCCACATCTTTCCGTAATATTCCATACGTCGTAAAAATGAGGTTGTAATGAGCGAAAATCTTCCCTACTTGTGGAGACTGGACTCTTTTTTCTCCTGCATGAACATAATGGGTCAACGACGGAACAAATTTGTTTTTCTCATTCACCCAGTTAAACAACAGGGAGGTAGGCAAAACCACCAATGTGGCGGGCTTCACCTCATCTGCAGGTTGAACACAAATCGCCTTCTCCGTCTCATTTCCGATTCCGACTTGATCAAAAAGGGACGGCTGATTAGTCGTATAACACCAATCTGTACTTTTAGACTTGGTGGTTTCAGTCTCCTTATAAGGGTAAATACGACGAAAAAAGGTGAGAAACTGCAATGTCTTTCCCAGTCCCATATCATCTGCCATACACCCTCCGAAGTTTTTCTGATACAATTTCACCAGCCATGAGTATCCCACTTTCTGGTAATCGCGCAACTCTGCATTAACTCCTTTGGGAAGTTCTTCTAAGTCCATCAGGGAATGCTGTAAATTCCGAGGAGAGGCAAAATGGTCGGTCATAATACCCATCAGAGAACGACGCACCAGCATACGGTCTCCCTTTTCTGAACGACGGAGCAACTCTCCATATTGAGCAAACAACTCCTCTGGGAGCAAAACCATCCTCCCGTCCTCCATCTCATAGATTCTTTCTCCAGAAACAATATGGTTGCGTAATTTTGAAAATTGAATTTCAAACTCTCCAACCTTCACCATGCCTTTAAGTTCGAACCAATCCATCCCCTCCTCTTCCACGGAAACGAACGATTCCACAGGCTCCAACACGAAAACTTCTTTCGACTGGTCTTGTATTATCTCCACACCATCCAACGCCTCCCTATTCCGAACAAGGAAATCGATCAAAGCAAATTGTTCGGTGGTGTTTCCTAAAACCCACCCTCTGTTTTCCGCCTGCAACCCAAGTTCCTCCAACAAATGGACAAACTCCCTTTCTTTTTCAAAATTCCTCTCCCGAACATCAAAACGAAAATTTCCATCGACATCGTTCAGAGTTACGAACCGCCGCTCTGGAGAGTCCTCTTCTGCCATCTTATCACCGTAAGCGAACTGAAGCATCACTAAAAAAGTGCCATCCCATTTTTTTTTCAACAAAAGAACCGGACGAGGAGCTTCTTCGATGCGAACAACAGAAAAACCTTCCACCTCCACACGTTCTTCCTCCCTTAAAGTCTTCCAAACAAAAGTCTTCATATAAGTGAAAAGACTTGAGGCTGGAACCGACACACTCTTTTTATCAAAAAAAGCAGAGATCTTCTTCAAGCCCGTCGACTCCATTATATACAACTTATTGTAAATCACGACGCAGGCAGGCTGACGAGAAAGCACCCTTAAATCAGAATCCTTTTTCAGCAAAGGAATCTCAGATTGACGATTTCCATCACGCAAGTGAAGAGAATATTGCAATTGTCCACCTGACAAACTGAAAAAAGGGTTCACTTGCAACAAAGAGAGCGGCAACGCCACCTCATCAGAGAGGTAAACCTTTTGATAATTCAAATCTTTTTTAAAGACCGGGATTCGATGCTCCACTGCCATTGCTGCCATTTTATAATTGGCATTTTCTACCGCAGAGACAATTATTTCATAATTAGGGAAAGAAGGTGAGAACTTTTTACGAAATTCAGTCTTATTCAGTTTTTCCCTCACAAAAGCCCTCAAGATATGTTCCTCGCTTGTACATTCATAGATCGAGACAATTTTTCTACACTCCTCACCAAGCGTTTCAAGTTCTTTTGACTTCCCATCCAAATAGGTCAGTAGAGGATAAGCATTCGCACCTCCCCCATCTAAAATCACAGGACGTAACAAATTATTCCAAACAGGATGATCAACAAGAAGCAATGCGAACATATTTAGGGAAGATTAAAAAACAGGAAAAAAAGGGACTGAAAAACAAGTGGTACAAAAACCACCGTCTTCAGTCCCATCATTATGTTAATACAAATTATTTAGTAAGATAATTCTCGCTAATAGAGCGATTATCGATCACACGTTGGATAGTATCCGCAAAAAGAGGTGCGACCGAAAGCACATGCGCCTTTTTGCAACTCTTATGGAACGGGATAGAATTTGTGAAGATGATCTCCTCCAAGCTTGAATCGTCCACACGAGAGCTTGCCGGGTCTGACATTACGGCGTGAGTTACGACTGCACGAACAGACTTCGCACCAGCGTTGGACATGATACCGGCAGCCTTGGTCAACGTACCTGCAGTGTCGACCATATCATCTAAGATGATCACGTTTTTATCCTTCACATCACCGATGATAGTCATTTCGCTCACCACGTTAGCCTTTTCGCGGCTCTTATGGCAAAGCACCATCGGACAACCCAAATATTTAGAGTAAGAATTAGCTCTTTTTGAACCACCCACATCAGGAGAAGCGATAACAAGATTCTCCAAGTTCAAAGATTGGATATGAGGTAGGAACACTGTAGAAGCATACAAATGATCCACAGGAATATCAAAAAATCCTTGGATTTGATCAGCGTGCAAATCCATGGTAATCAAACGGTCGATACCTGCGGCCGTCAACATATCCGCCACCAATTTTGCACCGATAGCCACGCGCGGTTTATCTTTACGATCTTGGCGTGCCCAACCGAAATAAGGGATAACAGCAACGATCTTGTAAGCAGACGCTCTCTTTGCCGCATCAACCATCAACAACAACTCCATCAAGTTATCTGCTGTCGGCATAGTTGATTGAACCAAAAAGACATAGCGACCACGAACCGACTCTTCATAAGAGACACCGAACTCGCCATCTGCGAATTTCTGCAAATTGATGTTACCCAATTCGCAACCTAAACACTTACAAATCTCTTCCGCCAAATATTTTGTACTTGACCCTGCAAAGACTGAAAAAGGATGTTGATTGTCCATTTAATTTTTGATTAAAGAATAAAACTACCTTGTGAAAAATTCAACTTTGCAAAGGTAATAGTTTTTTCTTTGTTTTACTAATTTTTTTTGAATTGTATGGAATGGATTTTTTTATTGAATCATTTTCAGAGAATATTATACTAATAAGCAACTGGGGATTAAAGAATGACAAAAAAACATTTTTAACAATTCAATCCATTTTCAGTATTTCTCTTCGACACAAATCACCAGACTTTTTCCTACCTTTGCAAAAAAAGAACATGCAAGTAGATTATGCTGATAATACATTCTGGTTTGAACCGGAAAGCCAGTTCATAGGGAAAGAGGTGGATATTTTTTATGTCTACCCAACAGTGAACAGTACTCCCCTGAAAAACAAGAAGAACGTCCACTCATACACAGACATCTGGAAGGAGGGCATAAGAAAGACTGCCATGAAAAACCAAAATTACAACAAGAAGGTCTACGCTGCAGGGGATTTTAATTTTTTCGCTCCGTTCTACCGACAAATGACGACAAAGGTGTTTGAAATGAGCAGGACACAAATGAACAAAAGAGCGAAACTATCCATCAACGACATCCGGGACGCTTTCCAATACTACATGAAACACCTGAATGGCGGACGTAGGTTCATCCTCTTAGGACACAGCCAAGGGTCTTACATGCTGCTGGAATTGCTGAAGTATGGCATGACAGAGGAGCAACACCAACAGATGGTCGCAGCATACCTAATCGGATACCAAATCACCCAAAACGAACTTGACAAATATCCGGTACGACTGAAACCAGCTTGCGGAGAACTCGACTTGCATTCGGTCATCTCTTTTAACTCGGTGGTCTCCCTCGATGCTGTCTCACCTCTTTTTGAAAAAACCGCAGTCTGCATCAATCCTCTCAACTGGAAGTGCGACGGAAGTGTGGCAGACGCATCACTCCACAAAGGGATTGTCCGTTTCAACAAAAAGAAAGGTGGGTACGAGACAACCCCTCACTACACCAGTGCGCACATCCAAAACCACATGCTGGTTTGCCCTGATGTGGATCCGCACGTCTGCTTTATAGAAGAGATTAAACGCCCATTCCCCTTGGGCAATCTCCATTTCGCAGATTCTTGGCTATTTGCGGAAAACATAAAAGAAAATATGCGCAAACGAGCCGGACTTCTCTGAACGAAAGAGGCAATTCAAATCATATTGTCGTAGAAATCATCATTGTCATGGTTGGTTTCAACCTCCAAAATATTCTTCTCTGCAGTGTCTTTTATAGCATCCTCATGTCCCGACAAGGCTGCAAATGAAGAAAATTGTGCGGCGCGCTTCTCCATCGGCATTCGACGATGACGGGCGGAATTATGATGTGGCATATCAATGATGTCCGCATAAAGTATTTCAGACTCCGTCAATACCTCTTTTTTATTTTCATCCAAATCTTCCATATTGTTTTTTTATGCTTTATGTCCTCCAATCTGCTCATTGCGATCTTTGGCGGTCGCTCCATCTTTCAGATTGAGTCCTCTGAGGATCGAATTTTTACCATACTTCTGTTTGATGGAAAGCAACGCCAACTGCATTCTTCGTTCTTTTTCCAACGCTTCGGCCTCCGCCTCTTCTTCTTTTTGCAAAGCATCATAATCGGAGAAAAGATCCAATTGTACGGGTTCTTTTCTTTTTCTCAACAAATATGCCTCTGGCAAGACATGATTGGCAGAAAGATTTATCCTTCGAACCAACAACTTCGGATCTACATTTTTTTCAAACAACGCCAAAACCGCTGCCGTTATAATCTTCAATGAGGAGGTGTGCGACGACAATGTGACCGAACCGCTTGATGGTTTTGGGACTACCCTCCCATAATAGTCGGCAACCATCTCTCCTTGATAGTGAGACCGCACTTCGTCGTTTTTCAAACTCTCCGTATCATACCCGACACTCAAAACGAGCTGATCCGTCATCAAACGTTTTTCTAAAAGACTTGAGGCCATTGCATCCGCCATCTCTTGCACAACAACCCTCGCCTTAGCATTATCATACGCACAATGCAACACCTGTCCCGAACTTAGGGAGTGGTTTTCCGGATGGTAGGACTTCACATCCTTGATCGTACAAGGCTCCCATCCCCACGCATGATCAATCAACAACTCCGCATTGACACCAAACAATTTATAAAGCAACTCCTCGTTCTCCACAGAACATCGTGCCAATTCCCCCATCGTATCAATTCCATACAATCGCAACTTCTTCGCAATCCCACGTCCGACTCTCCAAAAATCGGTCAGCGGCTGATGATTCCACAACAATCTACGATACGACTTCTCATCCAATTCGGCGATGCGCACCCCATCACTATCCGCAGGCATTTTTTTCGCCACAATATCCATCGCCACTTTACACAAATACATATTACTACCAATCCCCGCTGTCGCCGTGATACCAGTTTCACGAAGCACGTCCTGAATCATCTTCATCGCCAACTGATGTGCGCTCATCTTGTATGTTTTCAGGTAATTGGTAACATCCATAAAAACCTCATCAATGGAATAGACATGAATATCCTCCTCGGAGACATACTTCAAATAGATTTTGTAGATACGGGTGCTATATTCGATATAATGAGCCATACGAGGAGGAGCAATCAGAAAATCCACCTCATAATCAGGATGGGCTGTAAGCTCTTCTTCCAAATAAGATTTTCCGATGAATCGTCCTCCACAAGCAACACGTCTTGCATAATTAACTTCCCGCACCTTCTGACGCACCTCAAAAAGTCGAGCCCGACCGGGGATGCCGAATGATTTCAATGAGGGAGTAACCGCCAAACAGATAGTTTTGTCTGTCCGACTCTCATCCGCCACCACCAAATTAGTAGTCATCGCATTCAGTCCCCGCTCCACACACTCCACAGAGGCGTAGAACGACTTCAAATCAATGGCAATATATGAACGGATAATCGCAGACATAACATTCATTGAGAAAAAAAGCGGTAACATCCCCAACGGGAGATGTCACCACTCTCTATTTTTCGTTACAATATTAATGGTGGAACAATCTTACACCTGTAAAGGTCATTGTGATACCATACTTGTCGCAAGTGTCAATAACATGATCATCACGAACAGAACCTCCCGGCTGTGCGATAAACTTCACTCCACTCTTATGAGCGCGCTCGATATTATCACCAAAAGGGAAGAACGCATCAGATCCCAAAGAGACGTTATCCAACTTGGTCAACCACTCTTTTTTCTCCTCACGAGAAATAGGCTCTGGCTTTTCCGTAAAGAACTGCTCCCAAATACCATCAGCCAAAACGTCCATATAATCATCAGAAATATAGACATCGATGGTGTTGTCACGATCCGCACGACGGATACCCTCTTTAAACGGCAAGTTCATCACCTTCGGATGTTGGCGTAGGAACCAGATGTCCGCCTTATTTCCAGCAAGACGAGTACAGTGGATACGAGACTGTTGTCCTGCACCGATACCGATGGCCTGTCCGTCTTTCGCATAACAAACCGAATTGGATTGAGTATATTTCAATGTGATGAGAGCGATGAGAAGATCTCGTTTCGCTGCCTCATCGAAAGATTTCTTTTGGGTCGGAAACTCTTGAAAAAGAGACTCGTCCAACTTTATCTCGTTTCTTCCTTGTTCAAAAGTGATACCATACACCTGTTTCCTCTCAATTGGGTCTGGTTTAAATGTAGGATCAATCTGAATCACATTGTAAGTGCCTTTTCTCTTGTTCTTCAAGATCTCCAACGCCTTATCAGTATAACCCGGAGCGATTACACCATCAGAAACCTCACGATTGATGAGAATTGCAGTCTCCTCGTCACAAACTTCTGACAATGCGATGAAATCTCCATAAGAAGACATACGGTCTGCACCTCTCGCACGAGCATACGCAGTCGCCAAAGGAGAGAGCTTCACATCATCGACGAAATAAATTTTCTTCAATGTGTCAGACAATTCCACTGCAACAGCTGCACCGGCAGGACTCACATGTTTGAAAGATGTCGCTGCAGGCAATCCTGTAGCCTCTTTCAACTCTTTAACCAACTGCCAACTATTGAAAGCATCCAAGAAATTGATGTAACCCGGACGGCCATTCAACACTTGGATAGGCAACTCAGAACCATCGTGCATGAAAATGCGAGAAGGTTTCTGATTAGGGTTGCACCCATACTTCAATTCTAATTCTTTTGCCATATAAATTTTGAAATGATAACTCGTTTTTTTAGATCAACGCTTGTAATATTCCTCTATAAGACAATCTTGCGAATAATAGGAAAGAACCAAAGAAGTTGGAGAATAACTCTCCACTTCATATTTATATGTTGTATAATAACCATAATAATCATATAAATCAACGGAGAGCATCCCTGAACCGAATGACCAATCACCATAATAACTCGCTCCGTAACCATTATACTCTTCATAATCACCATTCTCGAAGAACACCATTTCTTTGGGGCTCTCTTTTTTTTCGGAACTCCTACCCCCTTCATAGAACAACACCTTTGTTCGTATCCAAGGCTCTCCGACCAGACAATCAGATAAAACATAACCATTTCCACTTCCGCCCTCCCAACTACATGAGCAGAAAGAAACTAAACCTAAAAACAATAATAGAATAGAAGATAAAATTCTAAAATTTCTCATAAGAATATTATACAATTAAATTTATTACTTGCGCAAAGTTACAAATAAAAATCATCATCACCTCCACAATCATAAAGAATACGAAAAAACTCCTCTCTATCTAATATCTGCAAAAGTCATTTCGGTCTATAAATCAACGTCCGTAATACTCCTCCACAAGACAAAGCGATCCATATCTATCCTCTGTATAATAAGAAAGGATAAGCAAGTGTGGCGAATAACTATAGACACCATACTCATAAGAACCTGAATAATGCCCCCAATAATCATACATATCCACTATTAAAATACCAGAATCAATATGCCAAGTTCCCGAGTAGCGGCCACCGGGTTCTTGAATCTCCGCCGTTCCATCGTAAAAGAACCTCATCGTCGTAGGAATAGGATACGTTGTGTAACTATAATCGAAGCGGCTATCGCCTTCGTAGGAGACAACCTTGTCCAATGTCCACATTCCATCTATCAGACAATCCTCTATTTCATAATCATAATCATATCTTGAGTCTTCTTCATAAAAACATGAAACCAAACCCAATGTGACAAATAATGTAAAAAAAACAATCCCTATCTTTTTCATAAGCATAATCATATAAGAGAGGTTCTACAAATCATTTTTGCATTAGCAGATAGTCTGAACCCCATTAAGGCTACCGCTAAAGCATTTTTTATTATCACAAATTTAATATAATTTTTTTATATAAAAGCGAATATTTTTAAATCATTTTTTTCAAAGTATATTCTCCACAACAACATACAATCTACAATAAAACAAAACGAGGAAGACCTAAAAATCCTCCTCGTTCGTACATATCATTTAAGATACAATTACTCTTGATTCAAAGTAATACGTTTGAAAGAAGTCACTGTCAAGTCTTTAGATACAGACTTCAAATAATCAGAGACAGAAGCTTTCTGATCCTTGATGAACGCTTGCTCCAACAAAGTACACTCTTTGAAGAACTTAGCGATACGACCCTTAACGATATTCTCGATCATTTGAGCAGGCAAGCTCTCTGCCTTTTCTGCAGCCACCTTCTCTTTAATTTCGCGAGCTTTAGCAGCATCCTCAGCAGTAATCCATCCCTTAGCCATGTTAGACTCGATATGATCCTCAGAATCTACGTGAGCAGGATTGATTCCAGCCTTCTTAAGCGCAACCTCCACAGCCTTAGCGATTTGGTCTTGCTTAGTCTTTTCGATTGCAACCTCTTTCTCTTTTTCGATCACTTCAGCAGACACACCTGCCTCATCTACAGCAACAGGATTCATTGCGGCAATCTGCATTGCAATATCCTTGTATACTTGCTCGTCAATACCCTTTTGGTTGAACGCAACCACAGAAGCCAAACGATTTCCCGGGTGGATGTAAGCGAATGTAGCCTCTCCATTAACGAACTCGTACATACCCAACTCCATCTTCTCACCTGTAACACCAGAGCGGTCAGTGATCAATTGTTGGATTGTAGAATTTCCGATAGACAAACCATTCAACTCCTCAAGGGTTGCTGGTTTTGCTTCGATTGCCTTATCCAAAATTTGTTGAGCAAGAGCGATGAAATCCGCATTCTTTGCCACGAAATCAGTTTCACACTTCAAAGCGATAGTAGCAGCGAAACCATCCTTTGCACCAGCGAGGATGCAACCTTCTGCCGCATCACGATCACTTCTCTTTGCAGCAATTGCCTGACCTCTCTTGCGGATAATCTCGACAGCTTTGTCGAAATCGCCTTCAGCCTCAGTAAGAGCCTTCTTGCAATCCATCATACCCGCACCAGTCATTGAGCGCAATTTGCTGATATCAGCCATTGAAATAGCCATTGTTGTAAAATTTAATCGTTAATAAAATTACTCTTCTGCCTTAACCTCTTCTGCAGCAGCCTCAGACTTAGCAGTCTTCTTAGCTGCACGTTTGCGCTCTTTCTTCTCTGCGCCTTCAGCAGCCTCAGACTCCTCTTTCTCTACTTTTCTCTCCTCAAGACCTTCCTTGATTGCACCGAAAAGAGCAGACAAGATTACGTCAACAGACTTTGTTGCATCGTCATTAGCAGGAATAACGAAATCGATGTCATTAGGGTTAGAGTTTGTATCTACGATACCGAACACTGGAATACCCAATCTCTTAGCCTCCTTAACTGCGATAGCCTCTTTTGTAACGTCGATTACGAAAAGAGCAGCTGGGAGTCTTGTCATGTCAGCGATAGAACCCAAGTTCTTCTCCAACTTAGCACGCTGACGAGAAACTTGCAATTTCTCTCTCTTTGAGAGGTTATCGTAAGTACCGTCGTTAGACAATTTGTCGATAAGAGTCATCTTCTTGATTGCCTTACGGATTGTAGGGAAGTTGGTCAACATACCACCAGCCCAACGCTCTGTAACGTATGGCATAGAAGCCTCAGACGCTTTGTCCGCTACGACTTGCTTTGCTTGCTTCTTTGTTGCAACAAAAAGAATCTTTTTGCCCGATTTTGCAACTTGCTTCAATGCGGCAGCAGCCTCATCGATTTTTACAACAGTCTTGTGAAGATCAATAATATGGATACCGTTACGTTCCATGAAGATATAAGGAGCCATCGCTGGATTCCACTTTCTTTTCAAGTGTCCGAAATGACAACCTGCATCTAATAATTCATCAAAATTAGTTCTTGACATTTTTTTTGTTTTTTTAATCGTTTACATTCTTAATTTACTCAATCGCCCAGTAGTCCCTTTTCTGGAAGTCTGACCGATTTAGATACTAAACGTCCTACCAAAGGAATGTGCATATAGCCGAAAAATCCGCAATAGCCACTCCCTCCAAGCACTAACGTTTACTGAACTGGAATCTCTTTCTTGCCTTAGGACGACCTGGTTTCTTACGCTCTACCTCACGAGCATCACGAGTCAAGAAACCTTCCTTCTTCAAAGCTGGCTTGTTCTCCTCGTCCAATTTAACAAGGGCACGAGCGATCGCCAATCTGAGAGCTTCTGCTTGACCAGTGAAACCTCCACCATCAAGATTTGCCTTCACATTGTACTTGTCAGCCACACTAAGTTGATTCAATGGTTGCTTTACAACATATTGTAAGATACCAGAAGGGAAATATGTAGCCAAATCCTTTCCATTGATCACAATTTCTCCATTTCCTTCGCTAAGGTATACACGAGCTACCGCCGACTTTCTTCTACCAATTGCATTTATTACTTCCATAACCTTACTTAATTGAGTTTAAATCGAGTTGTTTAGGTTGTTGAGCTGTATGGTTGTGCTCATTTCCTGCATAAACATAAAGATTACGCAAAATCGCACTTCCAAGACGGTTCTTTGGCAACATACCCTTCACCACCTTCTTAAGAAGTTTTTCTGGGCTCTTAGCCAACAATTCACCAGGAGTGAACTCTCTCTGACCTCCAGGATAACCTGTGTATCTCAAATAAATACGGTCAGTTGCCTTCTTTCCTGTAATCTTAACCTTATCTGCATTGATAATGATTACATTGTCTCCACAATCAACGTGCGGAGTGAAGTTTGGTTTGTACTTGCCTCTAAGCAACTTAGCAACTTTAGAACCCAAACGTCCTAACGGCTGGTCAGTCGCATCTACAACAACCCATTCCTTGGTTACTGTAGCAGCATTGGCTGAAATCGTTTTAAAACTTAAAGTATCCACTTTAATTCCTTTTTAATTAGTTAATTAATCTTTCACTGCCGTTCCGGTTTCGGGCAAACTTTCCCGGCAAAAAACTTTTGACTACTTTATTGGATAATAAATCGACCGCAAAATTAGCAGTTTTTTTTCTTATATGCAAGAATTTCTTTTACTTATTTTTAGAGTTTCATTTCTCACCCCTCCTGTCAATTACCTAATAACATATTATGTAAACTTCCTCCAACGAACGCACAGAGAAAATCAGCACTTCATCGGATCGCAAGTTGGTGATTTGATTGCTTTCTCTAATAACATCGACAGAAATATCGTTGAAGACGACTAAAACAGAGTCATTTTTGATTGTGAAAACCTGTTCTGTTTTTTCCTTTGGAATAGAGTTTTGACGAATGACAGAAAAGTTGTCTTTAATATGTGATTTCAAATCTATTGTGGTTATCAGTTCAAGTCCGTCGTATATATACATGAGAGCATCGTCTTCATACCGGAGATCCACGCGGACTTTTTTGCAAAAGAACGGATACTTTTTCACATCAATTGGGTAGTCGGGTCTTTTATGTGAAAAATAAGAATTAGTGTCATCATAGGGTGATACTTGTCTGTCTTTTTTGTGTTTTATTTCTGCTGGCAAGTGCCCATAAATGGAATAAACGGAATCATATTGAATGACATTTTCTACTTTTTTCTTCACAGAGTAGTCTCCGAGATATGAATAGGCGGAAACGAAGTTCTTTAACCCTGTTGTATCTGCTATCGCATCTGCATTCCAATCTTTATACTCCTTGAATTGACGCTGCTTTTCATTTAGCAGATCGTATTTCTCCACAAAATCGTTTACCGTTGATAGTTGGCTTAACGCAGCCAAACAAGTGGCGTTTGTCCATGGCACGTAAGCAAGAAAAATGATGGCAACAGATGCGATGCCTGACATCAACAGGTAATGGTTGGTCTTTTTGAAAAGTAAAAAGACCATGAAGATCGTAGCCAAAATACCAAACACCAAAAGATAGATTCTGCTCTCTGTCAAACCATAGTCGGACAAGCGTCTGCCTAAACCAACCCAATACAAGACAAGCGGAACGATGGAAATATAGGGAAGGAAACGGAAGAAGCGTTCAAATCGCTTGTTGCTGATGATATTCTGCAATGCGTGGCCAATGAATGCCAAGAAGATATACACGATCACCATCCAACTCACCATTCCTTGAGGCAGATTCCACTGAATTAATATCTTGCACGCATATACGTATAAAATAATCGTGTAGATAAGTAGAAAAGGGATGAGAATGTAGTTGGCGCAGAAATTGAGCACTCTTGACACGTCTTCTTCCTTTTGCTCTCTGACCTCTATTATTTTATGAGTCAGGAACATTGGGAAAAACACTGATGCTATGAACCAACTTCCGTACAACACCAAACAGCGGATGACAAAGCTATTTTTTACACTTTCAGAAGAATAATCAAGAAAAAGATAGATTATCGAACCTACTACTGCAAAGTAGGCAAGGACGAACACGCCGGCTACAATGACAGAAGAACAAAGCTGATGAAACATCTGGCTTCCACTATAGGCATATTTACGGTTATCCCAATACAACCCGGAAGAGATAAACAATCCAAAAGCGAGAAGATATGTGCCACAAATGATTTCTATGCTCACCTTATCAAAGTCATAGAAGATTACTCCCGGCAGTAACAGCAACAGACCGCTTGCATAGTATGCATATTTAGCAATGTTGCTTTTCGTTCGATTCCACCAGTCGCATCGAATTATGATGGTTATGACAAACGGAAGGACACAGAATGTCCATATTGGCAAAAAAAAGTCAAGGAAACAATCTGACCGAGGCATTTCTACAAATTCCACCCTAATTACGAAGGAAAAAAATAAAAACAAAGACATGCACAACTCTACAGGGTAGTACTTTGCACTTTTCATAAAATCTTTGGCATGGGATAGAAAGGATTGCAGATTAAACATGAGATAAAGTGTTAAATAATTTTTTAAGAGAGATTCTATAAGTACATTTTTTTGCATTAGCAAGCAATCAGAACCTCATTTAAACTACTGCTAATGTGTTTTAGTTTCTACAAAGGTAATATAATTTTCTTTAGGGAAACAAATGTTTTTCATCTAATTTTAAATAGAATAATAAAAAAGGAATGGGGGGGGTAATATATTGATAATCAGTCAAATATAAATTAAATTTTAATCTTTAAAAAAAACTTTTATCTCATTGAGAAAAAGAAACTTAAATACAAAAAAGATTTATGGCAAGTTCTTAAATATACTACGGTTGTAAACTATCCGTTTTTTTTGTAAGTTTGCGTATTAATTTTGTAAATTCTTTTCTCTTATGAAGATATTGGCAGTAGGTTGGAATTATCTCGATCACAATAAGGAGTTGAATCAGGGGAATTTGCCGAAACAACCGGTGATTTTCATGAAACCGGAAACTTCCCTGCTGAGGGACAACAAACCGTTCTTCCTTCCAGACTTCTCGTCTCAAATTGATTATGAGACAGAGATTGTTCTACGCATCTCCAAGATGGGGAAAAACATTTCTGAGAAGTTTGCCGACCGATATTATGACGCAATCGGATTGGGCATCGACTTTACTGCAAGGGATCTGCAAAATGAGTTCAAAGCAAATGGAACGCCATGGGAATTATGTAAAGCATTCGATAACTCCGCACCTATCAGCCAATTCCTCCCCAAAGAGGATTTCAACCTCTCTAATTTGAATTTTTCACTTAACATCAACGGAGAGACGGTTCAAAAAGGGAATACAAAGGATATGATTTTTTCTCCGGAGAAAATAATTTCTTTCGTCAGCCGTTTTTTTACATTGAAGACCGGCGACCTCATTTTCACGGGAACTCCAGTCGGAGTAGGACCTGTAAAAATAGGAGATCACTTAGAAGGATTCATCGAAGATCAAAAATTGCTGGATTTCTCAATTTGCTGAGCGAACCAGAAATTTTGAGAAACATACCTTAATATAATAGGAATATTTATGAGACGATTATATTTTAAAATATTGCTGCTGCAACTTTTGTTTTTCGCAACCAACGCATTTCAGGCGACGGGTGCGATACCGTTTGCGCAGAAGTCTGTGCTTTCTAACGGGACTTGGTACAAAATTGCGGTAAAGGAGAGTGGCATCTGCAAATTAACCTACGACCAAATCAAGAAAATGGGATTTTCCAACCCGTCAGAAATCCGCGTGTATGGTCATGGTGGTGCTCTAATGAGTGAAAGTTTCCTCGACCCCTACTCTGACGACCTACAGGAGATCCCTCTCTATGCGGGAAAAGACTATTTCCTCTTTTACGCTCAAGGCCCTATTCAATGGAAATATGCACAAAACAGATATGACTTTTCCATCAACCACTACTCCAACTATGGTTACTATTTTGTGACCGACAATGTGGGAGAAAAGAAAAGAATTAGCCTAAGAGAACCAACTTCCAACGACGATTATCCCTCTAAGGAGATAACAAGCTACATGGATTTCCAAATGCACAAAAAGGAGGAAATCAACCTTGCGAACACCGGCAGGTGTTGGTATGGAGACAAATTCACACAATCTTACACGAAATCATTCTCCTTCCCCGATTTCTCCCCGGAAGGTGATGCTATGCTATACGTCAAATCTACGGGGTTCTCAAACTACCCCAGCACGACAGACGTGACAATCAGGATCGGCGACTCAACTCAATCGTCTACACTTCAGCACTCTCTTTGCTCAGGACACACCATGGCACAAGAGGCAGAGGAGAAATTCTCTTGTTCTCCTAACAACGGGAAAATGTCTGTCACACTAAAATTCAAACAAAACTTCAGTTCCGATTTCGCAACCATCGAAAGAATCATCGCCACCATGACGAGACCTTTGAGCATGAAATCCGGAACACTGTTTTTCAGAACGCCGAACAATTCAGGAGAAAAGACCAATTTTAAATACATCGTGGAAAACTGCTCTGCCAACACGGAAATATGGGATTTGTCCAATCACAAATACCCTCAAAAGGTGGAGGCTACGCTTTCTGGCTCTACACTCTCATTCCAAGACTTTTGCGAAACACCCGTACGCGAGTTTGTGGCAGTGGACGTTCTCTCCCCTCTCCATATCACCGCCCAAATGATCGGCAAAGTGGAGAACCAAAACCTCCACGGGGAGGACGCTTCCGACTTGGTCATCATTACCCATCCCAACTTCATGGAAGGTGCGGAGGAGATTGCCAGACTTCACGAAGAGTATGACGAAATGACCACTCTAATCACAACTCCAGAAAAGATATACAACGAATTCTCTTCTGGAACACCGGATGCTACCGCCCTCAGATATTTTATGAAAAGTCTTTATGACAAAAACGGACAAAAAAGTTTTTACCTTCTACTGATAGGAGATGGTTGTTTCGACAACAGAGGGATTTTGGCTTCCTCTTCAACCACCATCAACAATTTCATGATCACCTACCAAAGTATCAACTCGACTGATGGAACCAAATCTTACGTCACTGACGATTATTTTGCTTTTTTAGCAGACTCTGAGGTCTACACCAGCAATTCCAAATCCAAAATGTGCATATCAGTGGGAAGAATCCCTTGTAGCACGTCCGAACAATTGGACGGTTACATTCAAAACAAACTGAAACCGCACATGGAGAACAAGAGTTACGGCAAATGGAAAAACAGGATCATTCTTATGGCGGATGACAACGAAGCGTCTACCGCCTACCAACGCTTCTGCGAATATTCGGACAACCTCGCAAAAAAAGTGAAAACCTACAACAACTCCATGGAGGTGAAAAAAGTCTATTTCGATGCCTACACAAGGACAACCGGTGCTAACGGTAGTCGATACCACGAAGTGGAAAATCTAATAAAAGAGGAGTTGGCGAATGGCGTGATGTTCTTCAACTATGTAGGACATAGTAGCAACACCGGTTTTTCTGCCGAACACGTCTTCACCCAAACCCAAGCTGCAACTATGTTCAACAAAAACTGCGGATTCTGGTACACCGCAAGTTGCGAATTCTCCCAATTTGACAACCTGAAACAATCTGGAGGAGAAGACTTGCTGCTCAACCCGAATGGAGGAGCGGTCGCATTGATTAGTTCCGCACGCGTAGTGTTCGACACACGAAACGACAATCTGAATCAATCATTTTTCACTCATCTTTTCCAAAGAGACTCGCTCGGCCTTCCTATACGAATCGGGGATGCCCACCGACTCTCTAAACAGACGCTCGCCAACGACTCAAACAAACTCTCATTCGTCTTGTTGGGCGATCCTGCGATACGCCTCACCTACCCGAGCAACTATGTGACAACCGACTCAATCGTATCCGTAGAAGGAGAAAAGACGGACACTGTCCGGGCATTGTCAGAAATGCAGGTGTTTGGAAGAATCACAGACCCGACAAACAGCACAATCGAAGATTTCAATGGAACAATGTTCGTCACCCTATATGATAAAGAGATGACGCTCTACACAAAGGCGAACATCTACACGGAGGAAGAGGACATCATAGAAAAACGACATGCCTACACCGACCGTCCGAACATCCTATTTTCAGGTCAGGTCGAGGTTGAAAACGGAAGATTTTGTTTTTCTTTCAAAACGCCCAAAGACATCAACTATAATTATGGTGCAGGAAGATTCTCCTACTACGCCTACGACGAGACAAATGGCTATGAGGCTCAGGGCAACCATGAAAACTTCATCATAGGAGGAAGTTGCGACATTACAAATTATGAAACGGATGGTCCTATCATCTCTTCCTACCTCAACTCCCAAAACTTCCGTTCAGGAGAAAAGGTGAACAGCAACCCCGTTTTCTACGCCATCGTTTCTGACGAAAACGGAATCAACTCCTCTGGAGCCGGAATCGGACACGACATCACCTTGTCCCTTAATGGGTCTACAACCCCTGTCATACTAAACAATTATCTGACATACGATAAAAACAGTTACAAAAGTGGTGTGATAAAATACCAACTGAACGATTTGGAAGAAGGAGACTACACTCTAACCATCAAAGTTTGGGATTTGCTCAACAACTCCAGCTCTCAAACCATCCATTTCACCGTGGACAATGAGGCTGAAGTCGAAATTGAAGAGTTCCTTGCATATCCTAATCCTGCAAGCGAAAGCATCACATTGCGTGTTATGCACGACCGTCCTGAAACAGTACAATCCTTCAGATTCCTACTCTACAACCTATCAGGAACACTGCTATTCCAATCAGACGAGGTAGTTTCCCAAGACAACGGAGACCTGTCCCTTACATGGGACTTGACCACTCAGAATGGGAAGAGAATCGCTCCCGGTTGTTATGCGGGAAGAGTGGAAATTAAGGCAAAAGACGACAAATATGTCGGAAAATCGAAAAAAATTATTATATTGCCACAATAAAAAACATTAAAATTAGTTAAGAAAATAGTAAATTTGCACTTGTTTTCTGAAACGAAAGAAAACATGAAGTTTTTTAACAGAATATTTTTGTATTAGAATAATGAAAAAAAGAATTTTTAGCATCGCTCTATTAACCGCCATCTTCTCAATGGCAGGAAGTAGTGTCTTCACAGCATCAGCAGTAGGAGTGACCGACGGAAGTGGCGCAAGTTATAATCCTTTGCAAACAGCGATTCCTTCATTGTCCATCGCACCAGATGCCGTTGGAGGTGGTAAAGGAGACGTAGGTGCAGCAACTGCACCTGATTGTAACTCACAACACTGGAACCCTTCCAAATACGCCCTTGCGCAAAGCAAAGGTGGTGTTGCGTTGTCTTACACCCCTTGGTTAAGAAAGATTGTGGACGATATAGACATGGTCTACCTTGCAGGATACTACAAGCCAACCGAGCGTACAGCGGTAGGTGCCTCTTTCCGCTATTTCAGTATGGGAAAAATCAATTTGACGGGTAGTCCCGACGCAACCGGTGTACCACAAGATTTGGGTGTGGCACAACCTTACGAAATGGCAGTTGATGCGAGTTTCTCCATGCTTCTTTCTGAATATTGGTCTGGTGGTGTCGCTCTCCGTTTCATCTTTTCTGACCTATTCAATGGCATGAGCGATGAGAGTGATTATTCAAAGGGAAAGGCATTCGGTGCAGACATCTCTTTCGCCTACAGAAGACCTTTGACAATCAACCAATATCATGCGGTTGCCGGATTTGGTATCGCATTGACCAATATGGGAAACAAGATCTCATACGACAATGGAGCGACTTACCAATATATTCCGACCAACTTGAGATTCGGAGGTAACTTTGAGTTTGACTTTGATAGTTACAACCGTTTAGGACTTGCTGTGGATTTCAACAAACTGCTCGTACCTACACCATACGGAAATTTGGAAAGCTATGATTCAGAGGAAGAATACGAAGAGGCTCGTGACAAATACAACGAGGGTAGCTCAATCGGAGGTATCTTCCGTTCATTCGGTGATGCGCCTGGTGGTTTCAAAGAGGAGATGAAGGAGTTCGCCTTCTCTGTCGGTATGGAATACTCATACGCCGGAAAATTCATGGTGCGCGGAGGTTACTACAACGAAAACGCATTGAAAGGTAACAGAAAATATTTCTCTGTAGGAGCAGGATTCCACTTGATGATTTTTGAGTTGAATGCAGCTTACCTTATCTCTATCGCTCAAACAAACCCTCTTGACCGCACACTACGTTTCTCTCTTGGCTTCGACCTTGGAGGAATCAAGTCTTTGTTCGGTAAAGAAGAGACAGAAATTAGAGAATAAATCGGTGACATGACAAATATCAGAGTTGGACAGGGATATGATGTCCACCAATTTGCAGAGAATCGGGATTTATGGATTGGAGGTATAAAAATCCCTCATGAAAAGGGACTATTAGGACACTCTGACGCTGATGTACTTATACATGCAATATGCGACGCACTTTTAGGTGCGGCGCACTTGCGTGATATAGGATACCACTTCCCAGACAATGACCCGACATTCAAAGGCATTGACAGTAAGATTTTATTAAAAAAAACTGTTGAACTGCTAAAACAGAAAAATTTTCAAGTGGTCAACATCGATTCTGTAGTCTGCGCACAAAGACCTAAATTAAAAGCGCACATCGATGAAATGGAAAAATGCTTGGCAGAAATTATCGGAATTGATGCAGAGTGTGTGACAGTAAAAGCGACAACTTCAGAAAAACTTGGTTTTGTAGGGAGAGAAGAAGGAATCTCCTCCATGGCAACAGTACTAATTGAAAAAATTTAAAAAGAGATAGTAATGCTCACAATGTTCATAAAAGGACTTATCATTGGTGCGGTGGTTTCTGCTCCGGTCGGACCTATCGGCATTCTTTGTGTCCAACGAACATTGAAAGGAGGTCACAAACAAGGAATTGCAACAGCCTTGGGGGCTGCGACCTCTGATTTGATTTACGCTCTTATTGCAATGTTCAGTATGTCAATAGTAGTAAGTTTCATCAAAGAAAATGAGACACTGCTGCAAATACTCGGTTCTATCGTAATTTTCGGGTTCGGATTCCATACATTTAAAGATGATCCTCGAAAAAAAATGGAGAAAATCGAAAATGAGACAGAAAAGCAACCTGGATTGATCGGCACATACTTATCTTCTTTGGCACTGACCATCAGCAATCCTCTTGTCATCTTCCTCTTTATTTTCATGTTTGCCCAATTCAACTATGTCAGCGAAGACATTACCTTCCTTCAGGGGTTATTAGGTGTGTGCTTCATCATGACCGGCGCAGTATTTTGGTGGACCTTCATTGTCTACACAATCGAACAGTTCCGTGCCAAGTTCTTTAACGTAAGACAACTTTACATCATCAATAAAATAACAGGTGTACTATTGATGATCATTGCACCTATCAGTTTATTGTTCTTCCTTATGGGAATATCACCTTTTCACTAAATAATTTTTTATGAAACGTATCGCAACTATTCAAGACATTTCTTGCTTAGGCAAATGTTCTTTAACCGTGGCACTTCCAATCATCTCTGCCATGGGTGTAGAAACTTGCATCATACCAACTGCAGTTTTATCTACACATACAATGTTCCCTAAATTCACATTTAGAGACCTCACGGAAGACATCACTCCGATCTGCAACGATTGGAAAGAGAAAAACTTCAAATTCGATGCAATCTACACAGGCTACTTGGGTTCTTTTGAACAGTTGGAACTGATGAAGCAGTTGGTTCGGGATTTCAAAAGAGAAGACACTCTTGTCATAGTAGACCCTTGCATGGCGGATCACGGAAAACTATATCCGAGTTTCGCTCCCGAATTTCCGGCAGCCATGAAAAAACTTTGCGATGTCGCAGACATCATCACTCCCAACCTCACTGAGGCAGCCTTCTTATTGGACATCCCTTATGTTGGTAGTGGCTACGATTTGGATTATGTGAAAAACATCATGAAAGAACTCACCAAAGGCGGAGCAAAAAAAGTGGTTTTAAAAGGAATCGAGTTTTCTGAATCTCAGCCGGAAATCGGAGAGACGAAAGGTAAAATTGGCATCATGGCATACGACAAAGAAAAAGATGCCTTCTCATGGTATTTCCATGAAAAAATGTCTCAAAGTTTTCATGGCACAGGAGATATTTTCGCAAGTGTGCTAACCGGCGCACTCATGAGAGGGAAAACCCTTGAACAATCGTATGCCTTGGCAGGGGAATTTGTGGTAGAATCCATCAAAAAAACTTTGGAAAACGAAAATTACAACACCTACGGAGTCGATTTTGAAACTGCAATTCCATTTTTGATCAATGCTTTAAAATAATTCCGTCCATGGAGCAATCTTCGTCCCAATCAAACATAAAAGAGAGGTGCAAAATCAAAAAGCCACGAATGTACAAAGTCATTTTTCACAATGATAATTTCACCACATTCGATATGGTTGTTCTATTGCTGGTCTCCGTATTTTCCAAGACAACCGAAGAGGCTGAAAGATTGACAATAAAAGTACACCGAGAGGGACGCGCCACTGTGGGAGTCTACACACTCGACGTAGCGGCCACAAAGACGGAAAAAGCAATTAAGATGGCGAGAGAACAAAACTTCCCTCTCCGCATCACTTACGAACCCGAATAAAAAACTGTCTAAATGGAAGAGAACGATTATTTATTCCCCGATGGTTTGTGCCTCGAACTTTTAGAAGAGGCTCGACAAATCGCTCAACAACATAAGAATGAATACATCCATCCAGAACATCTGATACTCGCATTATTTAATAATCGAGAAATTTTCAAAGAGATAGAAGAAAACTTCACGGATGGTTTGGACGGATGGAGAATCGCTCTTACTGAACATATAGACCAAAACATAGGAGAAAAGAATCTATTCCAACAAGCGGAGGAACATAGCGAGGAAGAGACAAGCCTCCAATTTTCTCATCAGATGCAAGAGGCTCTTGAAACTGCTGGACACAACGCCTATTTCGCCCACCTAAGAACGATTGATGTTCCGCAACTCTTCAACGCCATCTATCAGCTTCCCGACTCCTTTGCGCAAATCTGCATTGATAATTGCTTCAACACCAACTACGGCAACGTGTTGTCTGCCCTGATTTCTCAGTGCGCAAACCTACAAAACGAAAATGAGAACCGTAGTGTGGCAGAGACAACAGATAGTGAAGAGTATCTGGATGAGGAGGAGAAAGCTCTCAACGATGAGCTTTTGAATTACGTCGATTCTTTGTGGGGAGAAAAAAAAGAAGAGGGGCATCCATCGCAATCTAAAACTAAAAAATCCCTGATCTGCCTCAACGAGGTGACTTCAAAAAAGAACCCTCTGATCGGACGAGAAGAGGAGTTGGAAAGGACTTTTCAAATATTATGCAGAAAAGATAAAAACAACCTTATCTACATCGGAGAACCCGGGGTGGGAAAAACCGCCATCGTCTACGGATTAGCGGAAAGAATAAACAAAGGGGACGTTCCCGATAAATTAAAAAATTGCAAAATATACGAACTGAAAATCAGCGACCTCCTTGCCGGAGCTCAATATAGAGGCGATTTCGAAAAGCGTTTGAAAGATGCCATGGAGGAGTGTCTTCAGGAAAAGGGATCTATCGTATATATCGACGAGATACACAACATCGTCAATGCCGGAAATTCAGGTAATAGTTCGCTGGATGCAAGCAATATGCTGAAACCCTATTTAGAAAACGGAGATTTACGCTTCATCGGCAGTACGACCTATGAGGATTTCAATAAATATATATCAAACGATAAGGCATTGATCAGAAGGTTTCAACAAATCGATGTGAAAGAACCTTCTATCGAAGAGGCAACGCAAATCATCAAAAGGCTAATCGGGAAATATGAGTCTTTTCACGGAGTGAAGTTTAAGACGGATGCTATCGAGTATGCCGTGGAGGCAAGCGCAAAACTGATTCTCAACAGACACCTGCCCGACAAGGTCATCGACCTCATAGACGAAGCCGGTGCCTATGCGGCAACACACCCAAATGAGAACGGGAAAAAAACAACCATCACCAAAACGCTCATCAATACAATCCTTCAAAAGATTTGCAAAATCAACGCACAAGCGATAAAGGAGGATGACGGAAATGCCAATTCGTTAAAAGAAGTAGAGAAAAATCTCTACGGAAACATTTATGGGCAAGACAAGGCGATTGAACAGCTCATGGAAAATATCCAATTAGCGAAAGCGGGTCTCAAAGAGGAGAACAAACCAATCGCCTCTTTGCTGTTTGTCGGGCCAACGGGCGTGGGAAAAACAGAACTTTGCAAAACCTTGTCAGATTCTCTCAATATACCACTTGTGAGATTTGACATGAGTGAATATGCGGAAAAACATACTGTGGCAAAACTGATCGGGTCTCCTGCCGGATATGTCGGCTATGACGACGGTGGTCTTTTAACGTCAGCCATCCTCAACACGCCCAACTGCGTTTTACTGCTGGACGAGATAGAAAAGGCGCACCCTGATATTTTCAACATCCTCCTACAGGTGATGGATTATGCGCAACTGACCGACAACAAAGGAGGGAAAGCAAACTTCCAACACGTCATACTCATCATGACATCTAATGCAGGTGCGCAATACGCCCACCTGTCCAACATCGGATTCGGGAAAAAAAGCTCTTCTGGAAATGCGATGATGACGGAGGTGAAAAAAGTGTTCAAACCGGAGTTCATCAACCGTTTGGACGACATCGTCATCTTCAACGACATGGACGAAAAAATGGCTTCCCTCGTGTTGGACAAAAACATCCGAAACTTAGAAAAGAAACTATCCCAACAAAAAGTAACCCTCACGATTTCAGAAGAAGCGAAAAAACACCTTCTCGCCAAAGGATACTCCAAAGAGTATGGTGCAAGGGAGATGGAACGTGTTGTTCGCTTCCATCTTACAAAACTTCTTTCAAAAGAGATTTTGTTCGGTAAATTGAAAAAGGGAGGAAATGCCATCATCACACTGGAGGAAGGGAAATTAGTGATAAACAAAGGGTAATTCTACATCTTATGATTTACAGGCTGGACAATGAATTATGGTTTCCCAACCCATACAATGGAGATCCTGATGGTTTGATCGCCATTGGGGGAGACCTTTCTATTGACCGTCTTCTATTGGCATATTCCAATGGTATCTTTCCATGGTATTCTTTTAGAGACACTCCCATTCTATGGTATTGTCCACTACAACGATTTGTCATTTATCCCGAAGAGATCCACATTTCTCACTCAATGAAATCTTTCATCCAAAATCGAAGTTACGAGGTGAGTTTTAACAATGATTTTGAGGGTGTCATCAAAAACTGCTCCCAACTGAGGATCAAAGATGAGGGGGCTTGGTTGGGGGAAGACATGATCAAAGCCTACACCCGACTACACGAACAAAATTTTGCCACAAGCGTAGAAGTTTGGAATGAAGAGGGTAAATTGGTTGGAGGATTGTATGGGGTTACCATCTCCAATGTTTTTTGTGGGGAAAGCATGTTCTCTTTAGAACCTAACACCTCGAAATTGGCACTCATACATCTTGCACATATACTAAAAAAAACAGGCAACGCAATTATAGACTGCCAAATGGAGACCCCTCATCTAAAAAGTATGGGTGGACGGTTCATTCCATACAAAGAGTACATGAAATACCTTCTGAATCAAGGATGCGACCATGAATTACTGCTTTAGGAGAGTTCTGTAAATTCGTTTCGCGGAATAAATACCCCTCAAAATCATTTCTGCCCAATTTTCAGAAACTGTCTTTATTTTTTTGTAAAAAAAGTTTCTTTTTTCAAGTCTCCATTATAAAACTCTTTTTTTTTATCTTTGCAAATGTAACGCAACAAAAAAACACAATGTAAAACCAATAAATCTTATCAACATGAAACATTTTTTCTCTATAATTTTTGTATTCTTTATGGTTTCAGGCTACGCCGCGTCAACTGTGGAGTCCCTGACAGTGGATGGTATGGAACGTTCTTACATCATCTACAAACCAACTTCGTTTGATGCGTCAAAAGAGTACACTACTTTGATGTTCCTCCACCCTCTCGGCATGAGTGCGGAGGAGTTCTCTCAAGTATCCAATCCTCAAGAGATCAGTGACAAAAACGACGCACTTGTAGTTTATCCACAAGCGTTAGATGAGCAAGATAAAGAGATGACCGAGGCAATCAATCTAATTTCCGGACAAGGCATTGAAAGCGCAGAGTTAGCAGTATTGACGACCAAAAGTGTCTGGGGTGCAGGTGCCCGTATTCACCTTTCCAGTTTCACAGACCTGATACCTTCTAATTACGCACCTCTTATCGGAATGCTATTTCCAAACATTTCTAAAAATGGTTATGCCGAACTCAACAAAGACGTAGATGATGTAAAATTCATCAACGAAGTCATTTCAGACATCCAATCAAATCACAACGCAAACAACACCATCTATATGGCAGGTGCCTCTTTGGGAGGTGCAATGACCTACAAATACGCTTTCAGCGAAGGTAAAAAAGTGAGCAAAATCGGAGTTGTCCATGGTTTCGTAGGAGAAGGCGTGGATACCGCTAACGTGAAACTCGATATCCCCGTATGTGTATTCCATAGTCAAGCAGACTCTGTCATCAAATACAATGGAGGAACTTTCAATGGTTCAATCTTAGAGACGGTAGAATCCATTGCGTCAAAAAATGGTTGCCAAAAAGGGACTTCCGAAATGTTGGAAGACTCTAAAAATGACGGAAATACAGTCTCTCTGACCACCTATCCAAGCGACAACAACAAGACCGTCTACCTCTATCTTTCCGACAATGTGGCACACTCTCAAATGCTAAACGGAAAAGAGAACGATATTGATTATATCACCCGATTGGAACAATTCTTCTTCTTTAAGGACAATACGGCAGTGGATGACATTCAATCGCCTGCTGCGATAGCAATCTATCCAAATCCTGCAAGTGACTATATCAGTTGCGAAGAAAACGGTTCGTTTAAAATCATCAACTTGATGGGAACTACGGTTCTTTCTGGCGATACAAAAGAAGGGAAAGTGAACATTTCAACACTCCCAAGCGGAAGTTATATGTTCCAACTTGACAACAAAGGAAAAGTTAGTACCGCTCACTTTATTAAGAGATAAAAAAAAATCTTATATTTGCACTCTGAGAAATTAAAAACAAGTTTAATAAATACAAATTATGCAAATAATTGACAATTTCAATTTTGCCGGTAAAAAGGCAATTGTTCGCGTGGACTTCAACGTTCCATTGAACAAAGAGACTGGAGAAGTTAGTGACGACACTCGTATCCGCGGTGCGCTTCCTACAATCAAGAAAATCATCGCTGATGGCGGAGCGGCTATTTTGATGTCTCACATGGGTCGTCCAAAACAAAACCCAGACCCTAAATTCTCTTTGAAGCAAATCGTTCCCGCAATTGAAAAATACCTTGGTAAGATTCAATTCTGCGACGATTGCATGAAAGCAGAAGAGCAAGCAAAGAACTTGAAATCTGGTGAGATCCTTTTATTGGAGAACCTTCGTTTCTATGCTGAAGAGGAGGGAAAACCTCGTATGGACAAAGAGGATCCTAAATACGACGAGGCAAAGAAAGAACTTAAAGGCGCACAAAAAGAGTTTGCTAAAAAGCTCGCTTCTTACGCTGATGTATATGTAAATGACGCATTTGGAACTGCTCACCGTAAGCATGGTTCTACCGCTGTCATCGCTGATTACTTCGACGAGCAGAACAAGATGTTCGGATTCTTGATCAACAACGAGTTGAAAGCTATGGACAAGGTGTTGAACGAGGCTCAAAAACCATTTACCGCTATCATGGGTGGTGCTAAGGTTTCTGATAAGATCATGATCATCGAAAACTTGCTCGACCGTGTGGACAACCTTATCATCGGTGGTGGTATGACTTATACTTTCATCAAAGCTCAAGGTGGTCAAATCGGTAACTCTCTTTGTGAAGCAGACAAACTTGACTTGGCTTTGGAAGTTTTGAAAAAAGCACAAGACAAGGGTGTTAAGGTTTACTTGCCAACTGACGCTGTTAACGCAGACAAGTTCGACAAAGACGCTAACACTAACACATCTAAGACTAACGAGACTCCTGACGGCTGGATGGGTCTTGACATCGCTGAGGAGACTATCGCTACTTTCAGCGACGTTATCGCAAACTCAAAGACAGTTCTTTGGAATGGTCCAATGGGTGTGTTCGAGTTCGACAAGTTCGCTAAGGGAACTTCTGCTGTTGCTCAGGCTGTTGCAAACGCAACCCAAAACAACGGTGCGTTCACTTTGATCGGAGGTGGAGACTCTGTTGCTGCTATCAACAAAAACAAACTTGCTGACAAGGTTAGCTACGTTTCTACTGGTGGTGGTGCAATGTTGGAGTACATGGAAGGAAAGGTTCTTCCGGGAATTGAAGCAATCCGTGGAAAATAATATCCATCCACAAGGATATTTTCAAAGGGGCTGATTTTCATCAGCCTCTTTTTATTATCACACAAAAAAGCGAGAGCAACAACCATGCCCTCGCTATCATTTAAAGCTACTTCTATGATTTCCGATTTTCAATCCTACTGACCCTCATCTGAGGATGCTGCAGTATCATCTTCACTATCTTCCACCAATCGGAAACCGATGATACCAGAAGCATAGTCGGGTTTTCCCTTGCTTCGACAAGAGACTCTGCAAAAAACTGCAGGTCCTTCATAATACCCTCCACGACAAACCCTCTCAGTACCACTTGGCGCACCCTCCGGATTTATCTGTTCCAGCTCTGTATCTGTAGGATACGCTCCATACCAATCGGAACACCACTCCCAAACATTACCACTCATGTCGTGCAAACCTAATTCATTAGCCTTCCTTTTCCCTCTTGGTTGCAGACTTCCTTGGGCATTATCCTTATACCATGCCAATATGTTCAAATCATTACCTCCACTGTACTTCATGTTCTCAGACATTTTTCCCCCTCTTGCAGCATACTCCCATTCTGCCTCTGTCGGGAGACGATATTTTTTCCCCATGAAAGCATTCAACTTCGCAATAAATTTTTGTGCATCATCCCACGAAACATTGGTAACAGGCGCATCATCATTGACGATGTCGCTCGGATTTTCACCCATCAACTCCTTCCACTGACGCTGTGACACAGGAAGCTTGCAGATTTTGTAACTACGGACAAAAACCGGATGTGCCGGTTTTTCCGGATTGAAACATTCACCCGCCTGCTCCTCAGTACAGCCCATCATAAACGAGCCTCCCTCGACAAACACCATCTTAAACCCTAAGATGGCCTTTTTTCGCGCTATCTGGTCGGCTCGATAAGCCGACTCGCGAGCAGCTTTCGTCGCAGCCTCGGCGGCCTCCCTCTCTTCTCTCTTACTGGCAGAAAACGAAAGCGTAATAAAAGAGAAAAACAGCATTATGGTCACAAAAAATCTCTTCATCTTCATCAAAATTTACTATTCTTCTACCTCTTCATTTTTACCTTCCTCACTTAAGAAATCTCCGTTTTTCGTGAATGTCAGCTCTACATTTTTAGGTTTATTCAACTTGATGCGGAAACCATAACTTTTCTTTTCTACCCTTTTGATATGTTGCCCCTCATAGTTTTTCTCCACATACTTAACCATCAGAGCTGGAAGTATATTCAAAACGCTTTCAGGCAATTGTGATTTTTTATAGACTCTCAACTCCGTCCATACACCTTTTCGGTTGAAGGATATTTCCGTATTGTTCTCCAACATAACTTTAAAATCCCCGTCGACATCCTCCACAACAGAAACCGGAACTTCATTAGGATAATGCTTTTTCAAAAAAGCAGAAGCCAAAGATGGCAAATGCTTCCCTTCCGGATCATCGCTAATCAAAGCTCCCTCTTTTGTAAAACTCAATTCAAAATCATTCGGCTTATGAAATTTTACGATATAGATGAAATCATTTCTTCCAAAATTCTTCTTTTCTATCTTGTGGATGGTCTCCTCCGTATGATACTCATCAATATGCTTCACCAATGCAGATGGCAAAGTCGCAAGAAAAGAGGCAGGAACCTCATTCCACCTGAAATTGATACTCTCCCACTCGTCTAAACTGCCAAAATCAATCTCCGTGCCATCCGACAACACCACCTCATAATCCATCATCGTCTTGGTCTCCCGAACCATCGAAACGGTTTGCTCAGGAAAGTGGGCAGTGATGAAATCACTCACTTCAGAAGGCAAAGAAGTCGAACTCTGCTGTGTATCACAAGAAGAGAACATAGCGACAAACAATCCGCACAAAAACAGAACACTTTTTTCTGAGAATAATGATATAACACTTTTCATACTCTTACAAAATTTTAGTTTGGTTTTCCAAAAGTAAGCAATATTTCGCTGATTTTTTCGCTCTAATTACATATTTTTTTCATGAAGATGAAAATTCTTTAGGAGAAAGACTATTTTAGTTCGTATCTTTGCAAGAAGTAATTTTTATAAAATCTGAATCATGAACATACAGGAAGCGCAAGAAGACGCTGTCAATCTGCTAAAAAAACTAATCGGGATTCCTTCTCACAGCAGGGAGGAGAAATCCGCTGCCAATTATTTGCAAACCCATATAGAGTCGTTGGGGTACGAAACGAACAGGATCGAAAACAACATCTGGCTCATGTCAAAGGGATTTTCTGACGAAAAACCCACACTGCTTCTCAACTCCCACATAGACACTGTCCGTCCAACGGCAGGCTGGCAACGTGAGCCTCACATAGCGACATTGGAGGGAGACACCATTTATGGGTTGGGAAGTAACGACGCTGGGGCTTCGCTCGTCTCTTTGCTCTACTCTTTCTTCATCTTGTCAGAAAAAGAGCAACCCTACAACCTGATTTTCGCTGCAACGGCAGAAGAGGAAGTCTCAGGAAAAAACGGGATGGAACTTCTTCTAAAAGAACTCCCCCACCTCGATTTTGCCATCGTGGGCGAACCTACAAACATGCAAATAGCCATCGCAGAAAAGGGACTGATGGTAGTCGATTGCACCGCCAAAGGAAAGGCAGGACATGCCGCAAGAAACGAAGGGGACAATGCAATCTACAAAGCTTTAAAAGATATCGAATGGGTACAAAAGACCCAACTACCGAAAGTTTCTCCAACTTTAGGGCCAGTGAAAATGACCGTTACGATGGTTCACGCTGGCACACAACATAATGTTGTCCCAGACGAATGTAGCTTCGTCATCGATGTCAGAACAAACGAGTGCTACTCAAACCAAGAAGTGTTCTCGATTTTGGATGTCGAACTGGAATCTAATGTCAAGGCGCGATCTTTCCGCCTCACCTCTTCAGGCATCCCAACGGATTTGCCTATCGTAAAAAAAGGGATAGAATTGGGCATGTCCACCTACGGCTCGCCGACCCTTTCCGACCAAGCCTTCCTCCACTTCCCAAGCCTAAAGCTGGGTCCGGGATCTTCTTCTCGTTCCCATACTGCCGACGAGTTCATCAAAATCGAGGAGATAAACAAAGCCATCGAAACCTACGTCGAACTTTTAGATGGTATGACATTCGACATATTTAGCGAATAGTTTCCTCTATAATATTTATAATATGGAGAAAAAGAAAAAGTTCTACGTCGTTTGGGAAGGGTTCACGCCGGGCATATATCTCACTTGGGATGAATGCAAAAAAGAGATTCAGGGTTTTCCTCAGGCGAAATACAAATCTTTCGACTCTTTGGAAGAGGCGCAAAAAGCCTACTCTAACAGTCACAAGGACTATATCCGATCAGGAAAGATTCAATCCATCAAGGAGTTGATGTCTCAAAGCATGGTCGCCACCTCAAACACCTCTCCTCTAACAGAGGCCATCGCTGTGGATGCTGCTTGCAGCGGTAATCCGGGCAAAATGGAGTATCGAGGTGTCTACATGAAAAACGGGCAACAAATCTTCCATGTCGGACCTTTGGAGAAAGGGACGAACAATATCGGAGAGTTCCTCGCCATCGTCCATGGATTGGCTCTGCTAAAACAAAAAGGTTCTTCGCTCCCTATCTACTCGGATAGTGTAAATGCCATATCTTGGATCAAACAAAAAAAATGCAAGACGAAACTGGAGGCTTCGGAAATCAACGCCCCCATATTCGACCTGATACAAAGGGCTGAAAAATGGCTGAGGGAAAATAGTTTTTCAAACCCCATCTACAAATGGGACACAGCCAATTGGGGCGAAATCCCGGCAGACTTCGGACGAAAATAGCAGAAGGTGATTTTTATAAATCCATCGTTTATAATTTAACTCCATACCCTAAATTAATTATCACTACAAAGAGAGCATGTCAATCAAAGTCAGTCATCTATCAAAATCGTACGGCACGCAACTCGTGCTGGACGACATCAACTTCTCGATCGGGTCGGGAGAGGTCGTAGCATTCCTCGGCAATAATGGTGCTGGGAAATCCACCACCATGAAGATCATCACCGGATACCTCACACCCGACAAGGGCGATGTGGAGGTTTGCGGAATTGATGTTTGCAAAGACCCTATTGCATCTAACCGTAAAATTGGTTATCTACCAGAACATAACCCCATCTACCCCGACATGTTCGTGAAGGAGTACCTGCTCTTCATCGCCGGCATCTATCATTTGGGTAAGAATGCAAAGGAACGTGTAGATGAAATGATTGAAAAAACCGGACTGACAAGGGAATACAAGAAAAAAATCGGAATGCTTTCTAAAGGATACCGCCAACGTGTGGGACTGGCTCAGGCTCTCATCCCCAACCCAGAGGTGCTCATCCTTGATGAACCGACTACCGGACTCGACCCTAACCAGATTGTGGATGTGAGAAACTTGATAAAAGAGGTCGGCAAAGAAAAAACGGTTCTTCTATCCACCCATATCATGCAGGAGGTTTCCGCCATCTGCGACCGAGTCATCATCCTCAACAAAGGAAAAATCGCAGTAGACGACCAAGAGAGCATCGTGACTGCTTCTGCGGAAAGCGGAGAACACCTTTTCATCGTAGAATTCCTTCCGAAAACCGACAGTACGTTCCTATCTAAAATCGCAGGCGTAAAAAACATCACGCCAGTAAACGACACGACCTTCGCCATCACAGCAGATGCAGACATCCGCGAGGCAATCTTCAGGGAAAGTGTCGCAAATAAGGCCATCCTCTTGACGCTTAAAGAGAAAGAACGCTCGATGGAGGAGATTTTCCGAACGGTCACCCAAATCGAGAACAAATAGAATCCGACAATCTCTCATCATAATATCATGGCAAAAGAGAAACTACCCAAAACCAATGCAGCAAGGATATTGGACAGCAAAAAGATAGCCTACGAACTGATACCCTACATCGTCGACGAAAACGACTTGAGTGCAGTTCACGTAGCAGAACAACTGAACGAACCTATCGAGTTAGTGTTCAAAACATTGGTTCTAAGAGGCGACAAAAACGGCATTTTTGTCTGTGTCATTCCCGGAGCAGAAGAGTTAGACCTGAAAAAAGCGGCAAAAATATCCGGCAACAAAAGCTGCGCCATGACACAAGTCAAAGAGTTATTAGGACTAACCGGCTACATTCGAGGAGGTTGCACCCCCATCGGAATGAAAAAGAGCTACCCCACCTATATCCACACAACAGCAACAAGCCACGACTTCATCTATGTAAGTGCAGGAGTCAGAGGAATGCAAATCAAAATCGCCCCTCAACAACTCATAGAAATCTGCGACATGACCCTCTCCGACCTGATAATATGACCATATATCAAGACAACACAAATGTTAAAATGAAGACCTGAACGTTTAAATGTGCAAAAAATTTCAAATCTTTAATTGCGAATGTAAAATTTTGGTATTATATTTGCCCCGAAATATGGTATCGTGTGTACATAGGTCTTCACCAATAAGAGTTGTAACTTATGGAGAGACGTGATAATGAGTGTGATAGAAGAGTCTCTAACCTCACAAAGACGGCAAGATAGAGAAACACAAAATCTGCGGTTCTGACACAGGAAGGAACTTTTTCTACATCAAAATGAATTTATAAATTAGTGTAAAATAACAAATTTTTTGAAACATGAAAAAAATTTTATTCTTAATGATGGCGATGTTCGCTTGCTGGCAAGTGAACGCGTCGGAGTATTCCGACATCAACTACATCGAGAAGTATGGTCGATTGAAGTTGGTTGGAAATCAGCTTTCTGATGCAAACGGAAATGCTGTTCAATTGAAAGGATGGTCAACTTTCGGTTTGGTATGGACATCTCACTGTAACAATGAGGGTGCATTCAAAAGAATGAAGGATTGGGGTGCAAACATTGTTCGTATCGCAATGTATGTTCAAGAGGGAGGATGGGCAGATAACTACAACCATCTTGAGACTGTAAAGTTAATGATTGATTGGGCTGCAAACCAAGGAATCTATTGCCTTGTCGACTGGCACATATTGAAACCGGGCGACCCATTGTCAGACAGTTACATGAAAATTCATGGAAAAGACAATGCTCCTGCATTCTTCTTTGAAGAAATCACTAAGCATGTAAAAAAGAACGAATACATCCACGTGTTGTATGAAATTTGTAATGAGCCAAACGGTGATCAAAGTCACGGTTACACTCAAGTTTCCGACGACATGAATGGATGGAAACGCATCAAGGATTACGCTGACAAAGTGTTGCCAACCATCCAAAGTGGAGATCCAGGTGCAGTTGTTGTTGTAGGAACTCCTCGTTGGGATCAATTGATTCACTTGGCAGCTGAGTCTCCTATCACAGGTTATTCTAACTTGAACATCATGTACGCTTTCCACGTATATGCAGGAGACAATGCTCACATGTCTTACGTAAGCAAAATGAAAACAGCGGCAAGAACCATTCCTATCTTCATGTCTGAGTGGGGTATCTCTGATTCTGATGGAGGTAGGGTAAATACTACTTATGTAAACACAACAAACGGTGATGTGGTTATGCAAGCATGTGACGGAGGAAACGAAGGAGGTCAAAAGATCAGCTGGTGTTTCTGGTCTTGGTCTGACGATAAACAAGCATCTGCATCGTTCACAAAATGTGGTTCTTACGATTTAGCACCTTCAGGAGAATACATCACAACAAAATTGTGTGGAGACAAGGATTGTTCTACAGAATTATCCACAGAAGGTCCTTACGGAGGAGCGCCTCAATCTATACCAGGTGTATTGGATGTGGGATTGTATGACCTCGGAGGTGACCAAATCGCTTACTTCGACATTCCTTTCACAAATGAAAATACAGGAGACCCAACAGCAGAAGAGGCTTTGAATTGCAACTTGCAATACGCATGGAGCATGGATGAAAAAGGTCAAACCACCTTCAATTTCCGTATCGGAGGAGAAGAAAATGGTGAGTGTGTTGACGCTGGTAACCAAGGTTCATTCCATAAAATTGGAGGTATCATCGATGGAGAATGGACAAGATATACTGTCAATGTAAAAGATCCTGGATACTACTCTTTCCAAGTATTATGTGGAGGTAATGATGCTGGAGCGAAAGCAGCCCTTTCTCTTGACAATGAGAAGTTGATGAACATCGACCCTAACATTCTTTATACAAAAGACGGGAACTCTTACATTCCTACTGAATTCTTCTCTTCTCGTTATTTGAAAGAAGGAGAATATGAAAATGTATGGACGGATTATGAATGGATTGATCCAAACGATGAATTCGACGGCGAAAACAGCAATCTCCGCATATTATTCAAGGAGGCAGGAACATTCATTGTTAAAATGTCCTTTATTAAAGCTGGAGGAAGTCAAGGTTCTTTGAAACTTGCGTTGGCAGAGCCTTATGATGGCGACGGATATCCAGATCCAGACCCAACAGAGGTTAAAGACGCTGCTATCAACACTATCTACCCTATCGTTTCAGCTGAAGAAATCTCAGTTAACGCAGACGTAGAGAAGATGGAGGTTATCAACCTTGTAGGTGCAGTTCTTAGCACAAGCTCAAGCAACAAGATCAACATCTCTAATCTCGCAAGTGGTACATACTTAGTACGTATCTACACTGCAGATAAGGATGTGGTTGTTAAGAAATTCATCAAAGAATAATTTTGATTCCATAATAAAGGTAGGGGCGCAAATAATTGCGTCCCTATTTTTTTGCCTATAACATATTATGATATTTTTTTTATTTGACAACAATAAAACACTATCTTTGCAAAAAAGACAACTTAAATATCATCATTTATGAAGAATATATTTGTAATGCTCGCACTGCTCCCATTCACACTGTTCGCTCAAATCTTAGAACCGGTGAAATGGAAGATAGAAAATCAAATCATTGGAGATGAAGCGCAGATCACCTATACCGCAACCATCGACGAGGGATGGCATTTGTATGACCAAAACCTTCCTGCTAATGGTCCTATTTCTACCCGCTTTATCATAGAAAACGCAGAAAATGTTGAGATCAACAATCTTGTGACCAGCGAACAAACTCCTATAGAAAAAAAGGAGGAGATGTTCAATATGATTCTTCGTTGGTACGAAAAAACGGTTGTCTTCAAACAGAAAATCAAAATCACGTCAAAAGATTACTATGCCATCAACGGATACGTGGAGTTCATGGCTTGCGACAACGCGAATTGCCTGCCTCCAACGAAAATCCCTTTTTCTATAAAAAAGGGGGACGAGACAACTATGCCTGCTCAAACGGCAACTCCCCCTCAAGAAAAGCAAAAAGACTTAGAGAAAGAGAATAAAGCCACCCAGACTGCCCCATTCAATTTCCAATCTGTCGACAATAAAGATGAAAAAAATAAAGATGAGAAGGAGATAGAACAGACCTCAATAACAACACTACCACAAACATGGGATCCTGTAATTGACGATTTGAAACAATTTGAAAAAGGGACAGGAGGGTTGTGGACAATATTCTGGCTTGGTCTGCTGGGCGGTTTACTGGCTATCGCTACGCCATGTGTCTGGCCGATTATCCCCATGACCGTCAGCTTCTTTCTTCACAAAAAAGACGGGTCGGGTAAAAGATCCGCCATCATCTATGGTCTCTCCATCATCATCATATATGTAGGATTGGGAGCACTCCTCACTACGCTATTTGGAGCGAAAGTCCTCAACGACCTCTCTACAAACAACATTTTCAATCTATTCCTCTTCTTCATGCTGGTGGCTTTTGCCATCTCCTTTTTTGGAGGATTTGACCTATCCCTTCCTTCATCTTGGAGTAGCACTCTGGAAAACAAAGCCGACAACGCAAAAGGGCTGTTAAGCATACTTTTCATGGCATCCACCCTTGTGATTGTCTCTTTCTCTTGTACTGGGCCGCTCATCGGAACGTTACTCGTACATATCGGTACGGACGGAAACTATTTAGCACCACTCATCGGAATGCTCGGTTTCTCCATTGCACTGGCGGGACCATTCACCCTCTTCGCACTCTTTCCAAATGTCATGAAGAAAATGCCTAAATCTGGCAGCTGGCTCAACACCGTAAAGGTTCTGCTCGGTTTCTTTGAATTGGCATTCGCCCTCAAATTCCTCTCTGTGGCAGACCTCTCCTACGGCTGGCGCATCTTGGACAGAGAAGTCTTTTTGACCCTCTGGATCGCCATCGCAATTTTTGCGGGATTGTATATTATCGGTAAAATTAAATTTGAGGGAGACGAAGAAGTTACCCACCTGACCATACCTCGTCTATTTGGAGGTCTTGCAATGTTCTCATTCGCCCTCTACCTCCTTCCGGGACTTTGGGGCGCTCCTCTAAAGTCTATCAGTGCATTTGCGCCTCCTCTTTGGACACAAGACTTCAACCTATACCAAGGCGGAACCGTGGCGACTTACCACGACTACGATGAGGCAATGGAAGAGGCGAAAAAGAGTGGGAAACCTCTCTTAGTCGACTTCTCTGGATATGGTTGCGTGAACTGTAGGGAGATGGAGGCAAGCGTATGGGAAGAGCCTCAAGTAAAGTCTCTCATCCAAAAAGAGTTCGTCTTCGTTTCGCTCTACACGGACGACCGTGCGAAACTCTCCAGTCCAATGTTCGTGAAAGAGAATGACAAGGAACTTAAATTGACAGAAATCGGAGAGAAATGGGGATTCCTTCAACGCCACAAATTCGGGGCGAACGCACAACCTTATTACGTTATCCTCGACAGTGACGGAAAACCTCTCAACAACGCATATACTTACGATAAAAATGCGGAGAATTTCAAAAAATTCTTAGAACAAGGACTTAAAAACTACAATCAATGATAAAAAGTATTCAAAATCGGAGAACCATCCGAAAATATAAAGAGCAAGATGTTGATACTCAACTGCTAAAAAAATTGTTGGAAGAGGCTTCAAGAGCTTCAACAACAGGCAACATGCAATTATATAGCGTCATAATCACCAAGGAGGAGGAGAAGAAGGCGGCATTAGCCCCTACACACTTCAACCAACCTACTTTCAAGGGTGCTCCAGTGGCTCTCACCTTCTGTGCAGACTACAATCGTTTCAACCAGTGGTGCAAACAAAGGAATGCCCAACCGGGCTACGACAACTTCCAATCATTCATGACTGGGACTATCGACACCATCTTACTCGCACAAAATTTTGCGACACTTGCAGAAGAGGAAGGTTTGGGAATATGCTTTTTGGGTACGACCACTTATAACGCTCCTCAAATAGCAGAGATTTTGGAACTTCCGAAGTATGTCGTGCCAATCACAACCATCACTGTAGGATACCCTGATGAAAATCCTGAGCAAACCGACCGACTTCCAGCGGATGCGTTTATCCACGAGGAGGTCTACAAAGACTACACTCCCGACTCTATCAACCAATATTTTGCAGAAAAAGAGGCTCTGGAGGCAAACAAAAATTTCGTGAAAATCAACAACAAGGAGACCCTTGCCCAAATTTTCACTGATATTCGATACACGAAAAAAGATGGAGATCATTTTTCTGAAATTTATTGGGAACACATTAAGAAACAATTTGAATTTTAAGGAGGACTCTTCATTTCTTAATCTTTTCTTTATTTTTCATTAACAGTGAAATTATAAAACTCACCATAAGTTTTAAACAACAGAAAAAAGAGAGATGCGACCATCCACATCTCTCTTTATTTTTTCAACCTGAAAAACCTTCAACGAAAACTTATAACTTTCCAAGAATCGTTTTTTTCGCCTCTTCCATCGCCTCAACAACTGCATCACACCACCTATCAAATTCAGGGTCAGACTTCTGGCACTCCGGATGAGTCAACAAATAGTCTATCGTCTGCTTCACGCCCTGATCAAACCGAACAGTCGCGACATAATCCGGCACCACCCTTTTCAATTTTGAGTTATCAAAAACCACTGAATTGGCTTTATCCCCAATCAAACTCCCCGTAAAATCAAAATCACTCACAGACGCAAGAAATTCCGACGCAACATAGCAAGGCTTAAACTCCACTCCTAAGGCAGAAGCGATGGAACGATAGATCTGATTCCATGTCAGAGTTTCGTCACTGGTGATTTGAAAAGACTCGCCTATCGCATGGGGATTACCAATCAAACCAACAAATGCTTTCGCAAAATCACTGTTGTGCGTCATCGTCCACAAAGAAGTACCATCGCCGTGGACAATCACCGGTTTGCCCTTCAACATTCGATCAATCACCTGCCAGCTACCATTTTTCCCATGCACACCCAACGGTACAGATCTTTCATCGTATGTGTGACTCGGACGAATTATCGTAATCGGGAAACCACACTCACGATACTTCTTCATCAAAAACTCCTCACATGCGATCTTATTTCGAGAATATTCCCAATAAGGATTCGCAAGAGGCGTTCCCTCTGTTATCCGATAATCAGACAAAGGTTTTTGATAGGCTGACGCAGAACTGATGAACATAAATTGTTTCGTCCGTCCATTAAACAACCTAAAATCCCGCTCCAACTGTTCCGGCACAAAACCGATAAAATCGCACACAGCATCGAACGAAAGCCCTGCAATCTTTTCCCGCACTGCCGCCTCGTCATTCACATCCACATTGAATACTTTCACATTTCCAGAGACCGTCTCATTTCGATTCCCTCTATTTATCAAATACAAGGAAACTCCGTCCATCTCCGACAATCTTTTCGTAATGGCAGAACTAATCGTTCCTGTTCCACCGATAAACAATACTTTCATAAATTATATTTTTAACACGAATACGCCATTTGCCATGGTATCTTCTACAAAAATAGTAATTTTCTTTTCGCATACACACTTTTTAAGAAAAATATGTTGTAAATTCGTGAACTTAACAGTAACAATTTTTCAAATTAAACTTCAACAAGATATGCAAAAGGTCAAAGAAGAGATAATCGAATGGATTCGCGACTATTTCAAAAATAACGGAGGTCCGCAAACCAAAGCGTTAATCGGCATCAGTGGAGGGAAGGACAGTTCGGTTGTAGCCGCCGCATGTGTGGCTGCATTAGGCAAAGAACGTGTTATCGGCGTAATGATGCCCAACGGAGTGCAACCCGACATTTCCGACTCTCAAAAACTTTGTGATTTTTTAGGCATAGAACATTACACCATCAACATAGAAGAGGCATACAAAGGTCTTTCCTTAGAAATTATGGAAAAAACCGGGAAGGATTTTTCTGCGCAATATAAAACCAACACACCGTCACGCCTTAGAATGTCCACCCTCTACGGAATGGCTGCGCTGCTCGGAGACTGCAGAATCTCCTGCAACGGAAACTTATCAGAGAGATTGATGGGCTACTTCACCATCTGGGGGGACGGAGCTGGAGATTTTGCGCCGCTTGCCCACCTCTATGTCAGTGAGGTGGTGGCTTTAGGGAAAGAGTTGGGGTTGCCTTCTGATTTGGCGGAAAAAATCCCAAGTGACGGCATGAGCGGGAAAAGCGACGAAGAAAATTTCGGTTTTACCTACGAGCAGGTCGAAATGGTACACAAGGGTATTACCGAAAACATTGACCCAGCAACCGTTGAGAAAATAGAGAAAAGAATCAGTTCGATGTCTTGGAAGGCGAAATTGCTAAACCTCCCATGTTTTATCCCTTCCATAAAAATGATGTAAAAACATCGCACAGACAAATTTTCTTAAAATTATGAAGTGGAAGGTGATAATTTTAGACAATTAAACACTACCTTTGCAAATGGTAAACCGCTAATGGTAAACCGCACAATGTGCAATACATAGATAATTAAACAAAATAGAGATATGTCAGAGTTAAACATGGATTGGTCAAACCTTGGTTTTGGCTACAGAAAGACCGACTATAACGTACGATGCTACTATAGAAACGGTTCATGGGGAGAATTGGAAGTCTCTTCGGAGGAATCAATCAACATCCACATGGCAGCAACTGCCCTACACTACGGACAAGAGGCTTTTGAGGGATTGAAGGCACGCCGCTGCAAAGATGGAAAAATCAGAATCTTCCGCATGGAAGCTAACGCTGAACGCTTGCAGTCAACCTGCCGTGGTATTTTGATGCCAGAACTTCCTACTGAAAAGTTCTGCGAAATGGTAAAAAAAGTGGTGAAACTCAACGAAAAATTCATCCCTCCATACGAAAGCGGTGCTTCTCTTTACATCCGTCCGCTTCTAATCGGAACAGGCGCACAAGTAGGTGTTCGCCCTGCTGATGAATATCTTTTCATCATTTTTGTCACTCCTGTAGGCCCTTACTTCAAGGGTGGTTTTGCTGCGACTCCATACGTGGTGATTCGTGAGTACGACCGTTCAGCTCCTCTCGGAACCGGTATCTACAAAGTCGGAGGAAATTATGCCGCAAGTTTGCTCGCCAATAAAAAAGCTCACGACTTGGGCTACTCTTGCGAATTCTATTTGGACGCAAAGGAAAAGAAATACATTGATGAGGCTGGTGCAGCAAACTTCTTTGGTATTAAAGACAACACCTACATCACACCAAAATCTTCGTCAATCCTACCTTCTATCACCAATGATAGTTTGATGACATTGGCTAAAGACCTTGGGTTGAAAGTAGAAAGAAGACCTATCGCTATAGAAGAATTGGAAAGTTTTGAAGAGGCTGGAGCTTGTGGAACTGCCGCTGTCATCTCTCCAATCGAACGCATTGATGATTTGGACATGAAAAAATCATACGTCTTCACGAAAGATGGAAAACCGGGTCCTGTCAGCACAAAATTGTATGAAAGACTTCACGACATTCAATATGGTGAAGCTCCAGACACTCACAATTGGAACACTGTATTGGATTGATATAAAAACATTTCATTCCTACACAACAATTTTTTATGGGTCGTTATAAAAAGCGACCCATTTTTTTATTTTCATTTTTTTTGTTTTTTTTTTTTTGTAAAATTGCAACATAGAAAACCAAAACCATATAGAACAATGAGAAAATATTTAGTAGCAATGATGGTTGTTTCCTTTTCCCTATTATCATGGGCTGGAAACAAGATTGTTTTCCACTTGAAGAGTGGAGTGTCTGAAAAATTGGACTTGTCAGAAAATGACACCGTACATTTCAACGAATCCAAAATCACATTAGGAAGTATTGGAAAATCGTATGAAGCAGGAGAGGTGGACAGTCTCACATTTGAATTGGCAACGCCAACTGAAGAGGAGGTTTCAGGAGATACAGTCTTCATAACCTACAACGAGAGTTCTGTCCTCATCAAAAATCCTTTTGCAGATTCTCTTCTGAATGTCTCAACGGAGGGGGCGGCAGTAAGCATCACTTCAACGGCCAACAAAAAAGGTATCGTCTACTATCTTTCGGGGACTTCTTCTCAGGGGTCGTTCAATTTCACCCCCGACCGCGGTTACACACTGGTCATGGACAATCTTTCTCTTATAAATGAAACCTCCCCCATCATACTGAATGAAAGTGCAGACGGAACTTCTTTCGTGGCAAACCTCCATCTACGAGGCTCTTCATTCATAGAAGATGGCACGACCAACACCCAAAAAGGTGCGATTACTACAAAATCAAAACTAAAAATCAGTATCGACGAAGGGGCTGGAGATGGCTCGCTTAACATCAAAGGGGGAACTCAGCATGCGCTGAAATCATCAAAAAGAATCGAACTTTACAGCGGAACACTTGAAATCACAGAAGCCATGGGCGATGGCATCAACGCTGATGGTGTTGAGGTTTACGGAGGAACAATCAACATCGCCTCCACAGGAAGCGACGGTATCGACTGTAGCGAGGTGGTTCGCATTGAAGCCGGAAAAGTGAACATCCTTTCTACCGCAGAAGATGTGAAGGGCATCAAATGTGACAGCATCATTGAAATTTCAGGAGGAGACATCACTATTGAAGTGAATGGTGCAGGCTCAAAGGCACTGAAAAGCAAGCAAAACACAATCTTTAGCGGAGGTCTCCTGACCACCTATCTCAACGCAGAAAACGCATTCATAGAAAATGAAGATTATAGTTATAATGCCGCTATCAAATCAGACCAAAACATCGAAATCAAAGAGAATGCCCAACTGGTCGTAAACGGGAATGGTATCTCAGCCCGCGCACTAAACAGTGATTGGAACACCTATATCCAAGGAGGTGAAATCAAAATCGACCTCTCTGGTCTGTATAATATTGAGGCAACCGACACAACCTCTGTATATGGCATAAAAGCAGACTCTTCGGTTATCATTAGCGGAGGTAATTCTATCATCACAATCGGCAACGACGCAAAAACCTCCAAGGGCATCAAAGCCAACAATGTGACAATCAACGGAGGTGTTCTGAACATCACCAACGATGGTGGTTATTTCTCGCTATCAGACAACACTTTCGCTACTGCCAAAGCGATCAAAGCAGATAGTAATGTCAGCATTCTCGGAGGTGAATCCACACTCACCTGCAACTACGGAAAGGGAATCACCTGCGATGGGAATATCGTCATTGGCACGGTTGGAGACGACAATGGGAATCTTTTACTGACCATCAATGCAGGATGCACAGCATGTGGCACTTACACCTCCTCATCATCTTCTTCTAACAACTCATGGGGAGGAATGGGTGGCGGAATGAGCAGCAGCCGCACAAAATATAATGGGAAGCCGAAAGGTATCAGTGTCGACGGCATCGCAAACATCAACAGCGGAACCCTAAAAATCAAAGCCTATGACACCGGTGTTCTCGCACCTGAAATCAATGTGAATGGAGGAGACTTGGAAATTGATGCCGCTTACGACCAAGCTCTTTTCGGCACAACATCACTCACATTCAACGGAGGCCATGTTTACGTCCCAGCTTCGTACGAGGCTTTTTCTGGAGCGACAATCACCTTCAACGAAGGAAGCAGCACGTACGCCATATCTTCTGACGACGCATGGAACGCAACCAACGGAAGTTCTAACAGCAATGGCTCTACCGTCTACGTCTATGTCAAAGGAGGAAACCACTACGCACAAGCAGGTGGAGACGGTCTGGATTCTAATGGAGGCATGAGCGTATCAGGCGGTATCGTGGTCTGCTCTCAAACCGGAGGCGGTAACGCTCCCATCGACACCAACAACGGGTGGACCCACACAGGAGGATTCGTTTTGTCGACAGGTTCAAAAGATATGTTCTCAGAATCCATTCCAAGCAGCTCTGCAGGACATATATACAACCAATCCATGAATATTTCCGCCAATCAATACCTATTGGTAGCAAATACTTCTGGGAAAGTCTTGGCCGCCTTCAAAGTTCCTCAGACAGCAACCGCAACTGTTTGCGCATATAGTGACGCAACACAATATCAATTCTACGTCGGAAACAGCTACGACGGAGAAATGGAATACTTCAAAGGAAATTTCGGATTGTACACAACCGACCAACCATCCATCTCCACAGGAAACTACACCTCCTATAAAGCTTCCACCGGCAGTAGCAGCGGAGGGCGATGGTAAAAGAGAGTTAATAGGATAATAAAAATCCATCACTAAAACTCCATCGGAGAAGAGATTCCGTTCCTTCTCCGATGGAGTTTTTGCACTTTCAAAAAAAAAGAGTGATGTCGATAAAAGCTAAAACCACATTCATTTTTCTCCTACGATAATAATTTTGTATATTTGCATCTCAAAATGAGCTTAATGATGAACTTAATAATCGACCAAGGAAATTCTTCTGCCAAAATCGCCTTGTTTCAAGGTGATGAAATGTTATATTTCCATAAATATGAAAAATTTTCAAAAAAAGAGGCAGAAGAGGTGCAGAAATTGTACCCATACACCCAAGCGATTATCTCTTTCGTAACAGAAAAAGACGAGGCTCTTACTGATTTTTTACAAAAAAACACAAAAAAATTCATCGTCCTCTCCCATCAGACTCCCATTCCTTTAAAAAATCTCTACAAAACGCCTGAGACTCTGGGGAGAGACCGAATTGCGGTGTGCGTTGGTGCTAACCATTTGAAACCCAACACCAACATTTTGGTGATAGACGCTGGGACTGCCATCACTTACGACATTGTAAATGCGCAAAATGAATATGTCGGTGGCAACATATCCCTCGGAATCGCCATGCGCAGCCAAGCATTACATACTTTTACAGCAAAACTTCCGTTAGTAGATGTAAAAGATGACGCTCCGCTGATTGGTTCGTCGACAGAAGATGCCATTGCGTCGGGAGTCATCAATGGGGTTATCGGCGAAATGCAATCGTTCATAGACCAAATTTCTGCTGTTTACCCCCAACTTGCAATATTTTTAACAGGAGGAAGTTCCAAATGTTTTGAAAAAAGAATAAAAAATCAGATATTTGCATACAGTAATCTGGTGCATATCGGATTAAACAGAATACTTAATTTTAGATGAGAAAAAATATTTTTTCAAAGGTAATTGTCATGATTTGTGCGAGCCTGCTTAGCGTAGTGGCTCTACAAGCACAACATAATACGAGTTCGCCATACTCTCGCTATGGTTATGGTAATGTCATAGACGGGGGCTTCGGGCAAGCGCGCGCGATGGGAGGACTCTCTTTTGGATTACGTCCGACGCAGTTCATCAACCCTGCCAACCCAGCGTCTTATACTGCCATAGACTCTCTTAATTTCCGTTTTGATGCGGGAGTAAGTTTCCAAGTATCACATCAAGAGGGAGCAGAGGCAAAATCGACGACAGGCAGCGGAAATCTGGAATTTATCGCATTACAATTCCCAATCCGAAGATGGATCGCGTTTAGTGCGGGTATACAACCCTACTCTGTCGTAGGTTACGATTTCCAACTAACCGAGACAAATGCTTCAAGCATCTCTTCCGGGTCTCTTACAACTACTTACCAATATGCAGGAGAAGGAGGAATATCACAAGTCTACGCAGGTTTGAGTTTAAGACCATTCAAATGGTTGGCTGTAGGAGGAAATTTCCAATTCAATTTTGGAACAATCCGACATAACAGCATCTCTTCCTTTGACGAGTCAACCTACCACCCGACAACAATGACGAGGGAGATCTCCGTCAAAGACATTTCCGGACTTTTCGGCTTGCAGGCAATCATCCCGATAAAACAAAAACACTCTCTTACAATCGGAGGTGTCTGCCAACTGAAATCCAAACTCAATGCGGACGCAACCCAAGAGATTATCACGACGGACACAGTTGTATTGAACTTTGACAACAACTTCGACCTACCAATGCACTTCGGTGCGGGTCTGGTTTATCAATACTCAGACGTGTTTTTAATTGGATTGGACTATAAGAGAGAAATGTGGTCGGACTCCAGATTTTTCGGAGAAAAGGAGTTTCAGGACAGAAATAAAATCTCTGCTGGAGCTCAGCTAACCCCCGATGCCAACGGAAGAGCCTACTTTCAAAGGGTATCCTACCGCATCGGCGCAAACTTCTCCAAATCCTATTATGAGGTGAACGGAGAACAGCTTAGTTCCTTCTCGCTCACGACCGGCTGGGGACTCCCTTTGAGAAAGGGAACAAACCCGACGCTCCTTAACATCACTTTTGAATACGGACACAACGGGTCTGTTTCAGAATCCTTGATAAGAGAGCAATATTTCAAATTTACGCTCAATGCCACAATCAACGAGCGTTGGTTTGAAAAGAGAAGACTGAACTAAAACAAAAGAATAAACAAAAAAAACTATAAAATAAAACGGAGATGAAAAAAAGAGTTATTTTATTAGGAGCGATGATGGCTTTCGCATCTGCTGCTTTCGCCGCAACAGGCATTCAAAGTGGCACAAAGTATGGAACAGGGCAAGATAGTATCGACTGTCTGACCAACTTGAGTTTGTTCCCATCATACGCTAAACAAAAAGACTACGTAAGTGCAGCTCAATTTTGGGAGAAAGTGTATGCTAACTGTCCTGCTTCTTCTAAAAACATTTACATCTATGGACCTAAAATCATAGCATACCAGATCGAAAAGGCTAAAGAAGCAAAAGATGCAAATGCGCAGAACAAGCTTTTCGATAAGTTGATGAAGGTATACGATGACAGAATCAAATACTTCGGAAACGACAGAAAGATGAATAAGCACCAAATTCTCGCTGAAAAGGCTATGGACTACATCGATTATTGTCCTGATGCTCGCGACCCACAAAAAGGTGCGGCTTACGAGTGGTTGAAACAAGCAATCGAAGCAGAAGGTTCTAAATTGAAAGCAGCTGCATACCAAAAGTATTTCGTGCTTTCTGATAGATTCTTTGCTGCCAACAAGGAGACTTTCCGTCAAACCTACATCGACGACTACTTGAAACTTTCTCCTCTTGTGGCAGAACGCATACAATCTGGTGATGAAAAAGACTCAGCAAACTTTACGCTAATCAAAAACAGTTTGGATGCAACATTTGCAAAATCAGGTGCGGCAGAATGTTCTACTTTGGACAAGATCTACTCTTCTCAAGTAGAATCCAAAAAGAACGACAAAGCATTCTTGAACATGGTGACTCGTCTTTACGGTATCGCTGATTGTGAAAACTCTGCAGTATATTTCAAAGCGGCAGCTTACAAACATGCAGTTGACCCAACAGCCTCTTCTGCAAGAGGTTTGGCACAACAAGCATACTCTAAAAAAGACCGCTCAACTGCTTTGAAGTACTTTAAAGAGGCAATCTCTTTGGAGAGTGACAATACAGAAAAGGCTAAGTTGCAAATGAAGGTCGCAACCATCTACAAAGAATTGGGCAACCCTTCTGCTTCTCGTGAAGCTGCTCGCGCTGCATTGAACTACAGGTCAGACATGGCAAATGCCTACATCCTTATCGCAATGCTCTATGCAGAAAACACCAACATCTCTGACGACTACGTATTGAAGCAGACCGCATTCTGGGCTGCAGTAGACAAACTGGAGAAAGCTAAAGCAGTAGATCCTTCTTGCGCTGCGAACGTCAACAAGATGATCAACTCTTACAAGCAAGTTTATCCAGACAAGACAGAGTTGTTCATGAGAAACCTTACAGAAGGTGCTTCATTCACAGTTCCTGGTTGGATCAACGAAAAGACTACGGTTAGAGGAAAATAAGAGTCATTGAACGTGGTTTTTAACAGTGATAAAATCAAAAGGCATATAACAGTCCTACTTGGGACTGTTGTATGTCTTTTTACACTCTCTCTTTTCAGTTCATGTTCTGATAAAAAAGAGGTGATTGAGGTTTCTGATAGAGCCTCCATTCCAAGTCTGAGTGCTGCGGATGTCTCCACCTTAGTGTCCGACTCCGGCATCACCCGCTATAGAATCAACGCCAAAATATGGAAAGTCTACGACAAAGTAGAAGACCCCTATTGGGATTTTCCGGAAGGCATACACTTTGACAGGTTCACCCCCGAAATGATCGTAGATGCAGAAATAGAGAGCAAAAAAGCCATCTACTACACAGAGCAAAAATTATGGGATCTAAAAGATAGCGTCCATGCCATGAACTTGGAAGGAGAACATTTTGAATGCGACCAGCTTTTCTGGAATGAAAAAGAAGAGAGGGTCTACTCCAACGGAAAAATCAAAATCACACAAAAAGACAAAATCATTTACGGACAAGGGTTTGAATCCAACCAAACCTTCACCAAATACTCTATCAAAAAACCCGAAGGAATCTTCCCTATCGAAGAGTAATTCTAAGATAATTTGAAATTGTTGAATATTTCGTTTAATAATATTTCCTCATAACGAATATATTTTGTATTTTCGTGCGCCAATTCTACAAATTGGAATTTTTGCATGAATTACAACGTAACAAAAACAATAAATAATAACTAATAATGGCTACATTAGAACAAATTAGAGAACGTAAAAAACTCCTTATCGGAGCTATTCTCTTTGCGCTTTTGGCGTTTGTCGTAGGTGATGCTATCCAAAACATCCCTTCAATTAGAAGTGGGAAAAATGATGTGGGTAGTGTTGAAGGAAAAACAATGTCTGCACCTAACTTCCAAAAACAAGTTTCTGTAATGTCAAACATCTTCCAAGCTTCTGGACAGAACCTGAAAGAAGGGGAGGTGCGTGATGCTGCATGGAACTCATTCATCCAATCTGAAGTTTTGAACAATGAATCAGAAGCCACCGGACTTTCTGTCACTCCTTCAGAACTAAAAGAAGCGACATTGGGCGACAATCCTCATCCAATGATGCGTCAAATTCCTCTTTTCTACAACCAAAACCAACAATTTGACCCAAGTATCTTGTATCAAGTTTTGGCAAAAATTGAAGAGGAAGAAGAACAAGGCATCGTTGATGAAGAGGGAAAAAGCTTAAAATCATACTGGCTCTTCTGGGAGAAGAGAATCCAAGAGCAGATCTTGACAGACAAGCTTAATAAATTGGTTGCAAGCGCAATGAGTGCTCCAAAAGCTGAAATCAACTTTTTGAAAGAGATTTATAAAAACGAAAAGAAAGTCGCTCTTGTATCTAAACAATACAGCACTTTGGCAGATTCTACTTTCGTTCCTTCTGAGGCAGACCTCAAAAAGAAATATGAAGAGAAGAAAGAGAACTTCAAAACTGAAAAGTTTAGAGATGTTAAGTGTGTCGCATTCAATATCACCGCAACAGAGTTAGATTTCGAGGAAACTGCAGAAAAAATAAATGCAACAGCGGAAGACTTTAAGACTATCGGAGAAAACGAACTTCCTTACTTCGTTTCTCAAGAAAGTGACCCTAACTATCCGTTCAACGGTTTCTACAGAACTGAGAGTGAAATCGACCCTATATTCAAAGATTTCGCATTCTCTGCAAAGAAAGATTCTGTGGCTCCTGTCGTTTTGGATGGAACTACATACAAAACTGCAAGGGTCTTGTCTAATGTGATCAGTCGTGCAGATTCTGTGAATGTAAACGCTATCGCAGTGGGAGGCACATCTATCGAAGATGCAACAAACCGTGCAGATAGTCTTATCGCAGTTATAAAAGCAGGTGCTGATTTCAAGGAAATCGCACAAAAGCACTCCGCAGACCCTAATGGTCGCCAAACTGGTGGTGAGTGGGGCTGGCTTCGTGAAGGACTTTCTGGCTCAGCAGAGTTTGACAGCATCGTCTTCTCTGCAAAAGTAGGAGATGTCGTAAAAGTATCTACTCCTCAAGCAGTGTTAGTAGTGAAGGTGAACCAAAAGACTGCTCCTGTAAAGAAAGTTCGCATTGCAATCATTGCAAACAAGGTTGTTCCGGGAAAGAAGACAGAAGAAGAGGCATTTGACAAAGCCAACAACTTCATATCAATCAACAACACCAAAGAGAAGTTCATGAAGGCTGCTGAAGAGGGGAACTATATAGTTAGACCTCTTGGACCAATAACAGAAAACCAACATGACCTCATCGTTGTCAGCGACGGACGACAAATCGTAAAATGGGCATTCGATGCAGAGTTGAATGAAGTTTGTCCTAAACCGTTTAGAGTTGTGGATAACACTGGTGTTAGCATGTACATCGCAACAGTTTTGACTGATGTAGTTGAAAACGGTTATTGGGATGAGCTTTCAGGAAATCCTCTCTACATTCCTTTCTCCAATGAGATCGCACAAAACCAACTTAAGAGAGCGGTTATCAAAGACATGAAAGCTGAAAAATTGGAGGCTGAAATCGACCCTGCAGGAGATTTGACAGCAATCGGTAAGATTGATACTGTAACAGTTTCCATGAATATGATTTCTATTCCGAACGTAGGTAGAGAGCCAGCTCTTATCGCTAAGATCGCTCAATCAAAAGACAACCAAGTCGGAGAAATCAAGGGTGATAGAGGTGTTTACGCATTCCGCGTCCTCAGCACTTCTGAATCTCCAGCAGCAGAAGTGAATGCAGAAAATGTAAAAGAGAATGTACGCCGATACGTGTACAGCCACTTGGTAGGAACTATGATGGAAGAAGCGGAGGTTGAAGACAACCGTTCATTCTTCTTCTAATTCAATCATTAAAATCAAGGATTGGGCATAGGGAATCATATCTCTATGCCCTTTTCCAATAAAAAATTATAACGTGGAGAACTTATTAGGAAAAACATTAGAAGAACTGAAGCAACTCGCACTCGATTTGGGTATGCCCGCCTTTGTCGGAAAACAAATGGCTGAATGGATATACAAAAAAAGAGTGAAAGAGGTTTCCTCCATGTCCAATATATCACAAAAAAACAGAGCCTTAATAAGTGAATCTCACACTATCGGGGTCCAACCTCCAATTGAAAGTCTTACGTCCATCGACGGAACAAAAAAATACCTTTTTGAAGTGGACAAGCACTTCATCGAGGCGGTTTTCATACCTGAAAGCGACCGTGCAACTCTTTGCGTCTCCACTCAGGTGGGTTGTAAGATGAATTGTAAATTCTGTGCGACGGGGAAACAGGGCTTTTCTGCACAACTGTCCACTCATCAGATATTAAACCAAATCTTTGCAATACCAGAGAGTCTGCAACTAACTAACATTGTCTTCATGGGGATGGGAGAACCTTTTGACAACACAGAAAATGTGTTGAAGGTTTTGGACATCCTAACTGCAGACTACGCATTGGCATGGAGTCCTAAAAGAATTACGGTCTCCACGGTAGGATTGATTCCCGGACTGAAAAGATTTCTAAATGAATCAAAATGTCACTTGGCTGTGAGTCTTCACAACCCAATCGCAGAGGAGCGTCTTGCGCTCATGCCTGCACAAAAAGCCTTCCCTATCGCCAAAGTGATCGAAGAGATTAAAAAGCACGACTTCTCCGGACAAAGAAGGGTCTCTTTTGAATACACCCTTTTTAAAGGGATTAATGATCAACCCCAACATATTAAAGCTTTAGCGCAACTACTTAACGGATTGGAATGCAGAATCAATTTGATACGTTTTCACTCGGTGCCGGAAGCTGGATTAAATGGAGTCTCTTTGCCTGAAATGGAGAAATTCAGAGATGCCCTCAACCATAAGGGGATCACAACAACCATCCGCAAATCAAGAGGAGAGGACATCTTCGCCGCTTGCGGACTCCTATCAACTAAAAAATTAGAAGAAAAACCAAAACTATAAAGTTCATGAAGAAATTAGCATTTGTCATTACATTATTGTCAGCACTACTCTCTCTCACCTCCTGCGACAATGGTTCTAAAGGAGGAGATAGTGTGTTATTACCAACGGTCACAGGGGCGGCATACGACCTTTTGATTGTCGGCGACCCGACCATTTGGAGAGATCCCATAGGTCGTGAAATATTTGACATCTTCGATGAGGATACCCCCGGACTTCCCCAGTCGGAATCGCTTTTCACGCTATCATTCATTCCTGAAAGCCAATTCGACAAGATATTGAAACCTGCAAGAAACATCATCATATACCAAGTAGATGACAAGATGTACACTACAGGGAAAGTGACTTTCAAAAGAAACCGTTGGGCAAAAGTACAAGCCATCGTGCAGATCACTGCACCCGATGCAAAAGAACTCATCAGAGTCATCAACGAAAAAAAACAAGAGATCATCGACTACATCGTCTTCACCGAATATGAAAGAACTCTCTCCTACTACAAACGCTATGCTAATGGAGAGCTAAAACAAAAAGTATTGGATAGTTTAGGTGTGAAAATATATGTACCAGACATTTTAAAATGGTCGAACATCACCCGTGATTTCGCATGGATTTCCAACGGAAGTCTTGACTCCAGACAAGATGTCGTGGTCTACCGTACGCCTTACAAAAGCAAAGACGATTTCAAACTCGAAAGAATCATCGCCGTACGCGACTCTATTCTAAAAGAGAGAATTGACGGTCCATCAGAAGGTTCTTATATGGCAACTGAGGTGAAAAACCACTACCCTGTAAGCCGAGAGATAAACATCGATGGAAAATATTGCGTGGAGGTGAGAGGCTTGTGGAGAGTGGAAGGCGACATGATGGGAGGTCCATTCTGCAGTCGCTCTTTTTACGATGAAAAGAACAATGACATTGTAACCATAGAGGTCTTCGTTTACGCACCGCAGCATAAAAAAAGAAACAAGATCCGATTGATGGAAGCCATTTCAGCAGAGGTGGAATTTAATTAAAATGAAGAGACTTCCCCTCTTCTAATTGGTTTTTCAGTTACAATTTCTTAATTTTGCAATATATCGAGAAAAGAGACTTATGGAAGATACAAATAAAAAAATAAGAGTAGGTATCACGCAAGGTGATATTAACGGAATTGGATATGAAGTGATCATCAAGACTTTGGCAGACCTTCGCGTAACGGAATTTTGCACCCCGATCGTATATGGCTCCTCTAAAGCGGCGGCATTTCATAGGAAAGCGTTGAACATAGAAAATTTCAACCTAAATGTCATCAACTCCCCTGAGGAGGCAAATGACAAACGTTCTAACATCATCAATTGTGGCGATGAGAACCTGAAAGTTGAATTGGCGAAATCGACTGAAGAGGCAGGGAAGGCTGCTTTCATGGCGTTGGAACGTGCTACTTCTGATTTGAAAGCGGGCTTGATTGACGTTTTGGTCACCGCTCCTATCAACAAGAAAAACATACAGTCCGACGATTTCCACTTCCCCGGACATACTGAATATCTACAAGACCGCTTCTCTAACAATGGAGAGAGAGGAATGACGCTTTTGGTTAGCGACGTGCTTAGAGTGGCAGTAGTGACCGGACATGTGCCTTTGAAACAAATCGCTCCATACATCACACAGGAGGCAATCCTCAATAAACTTATAGACCTCAACAAGTCTCTGAGACAGGACTTCTCCGTCCAACGTCCACGAATCGCAGTCTTAGGATTGAATCCTCACGCAGGAGATGGTGGCGTATTAGGACAAGAAGAAGAGGAAATCATCATACCGGCTTTGAAAAAAGCGACCGACGAAGGAATCACCTGCTTCGGACCATACCCGGCAGATAGTTTCTTCGGTTCTGGAAGTTTCAAAAACTTCGATGCAGTTTTGGCAATGTATCACGACCAAGGTCAGACACCATTCAAATGTATCGCAATGGAAAGCGGTGTGAACTTCACCGCCAACCTTCCTATCATCAGAACCTCTCCGGTTCATGGCACTGCTTACGACAAAGTGGGAATTGGGAATGCTTCTGAGGAGTCTTTCAGAAATGCGCTATACCTTGCTTGTGATGTGTACAACTGCAGGAAGCAATACATTGAGTTATCCAAAAACAAATTGAAAAAACAGGAAATCGAAATCAGCGGACAAGTTGATTAATGATTTTATATAGAATCGGGAGGTGACGACAGTCGCTTCCCGAACAATTAGGGAGGGCAACTCCACATACTTTCAGCAAAAAGAAAAATGAACGATGCTAAACAAAAGGGTGAGATAATCGTGGATTTCCACGCACACATCTACCCAGCAAAAATCGCCGACAAGGCAAGTCATACCATTGGTGAGTTTTACAACACCTCAATGAGTTTTAATGGTAGTTCCGAAAAACTACTTGAAAGCGGGAGAGAAATCGGAGTGAAATACTACATCGTCCACTCCACCGCAACAAAACCAGAACAGGTGGAGGCCATCAACAACTATATCATCGGAGAGACCCAGCTACATCCTGAATACATCGGATTCGGAACAATTCATCCTGACTACGAGAATTTTGAAGAAGAGCTGCATAGAATCAAAAATGCAGGGTTGAAAGGAGTCAAGCTCCATCCCGACTTTCAAAAATTCATGGTGGATACTCCGAAAATGGATCCTATATACGAAGTGATAGCAAAATTGGGGATGCCGGTATTGGCTCATGCAGGGGATTGCCGCTACGACTTCTCAGGCCCGAAAAGAATCCTAAATGTGTTAAAAAAACACCCTGATCTCATTTTTGTCGCAGCCCACTTCGGAGGCTATACCGAATGGGGAGAAGCTCAGAAACACTTGGTTGGACAGAACGTCTATTTCGACACTTCCAGCACACTCTGGAAACTTCCCATCGAACAAGCCAACAAAATGCTGAAAGAGCATGGAGCGGAAAAATTCTTATTCGGATCAGACTACCCGATGTGGGGACACAAGGACGAATTGGAAAACCGTTTCAACAAACTGGACTTAACCAGCCAAGAGCGTGAAATGATACTTTACAAAAACGCTTATCGCCTTTTGGGCTTGAAATAATAATATCATTAGCAACCATCATTCAGTCATCATGGAAGTAGCAGTTTTGGTATCAGGAGGAGTAGATAGCTCAGTAGTCGTACACCTATTAAAAGAGCAAGGGTATGACATCCGCCTCTTTTACATAAAAATCGGCATGGACGCAGACGGTTTTACCGACTGTTCCGTGGACGATGATATGGAGCTTTGCCAAATGATTTCCGCAAAATATGGCACTCCGTTAGAGGTGGTAGACCTCCACAACGAATATTGGGAGAATGTCGTGCAATATACCATCGACAAAGTGCGCAACGGACTAACGCCTAATCCCGATGTAATGTGCAACAAAATGATAAAGTTCGGTTGCTTTGAGGAAAAGGTGGGATATCAGTTTGCAAAAACTGCAACGGGACACTATGCGACCACAACCATCATTGATGGTATGACCTACCTATCCACGGCAAAAGACCCCGTGAAAGACCAAACGGACTTCCTTGCGCAAATCAATAACGTACAAGTCTCTAAACTGATGTTCCCTATCGGACATCTCATGAAAAGCGAAGTTAGGGAGATTGCAAAAAATGCAAAAATACCTACCGCCTACAGAAAAGACAGCCAAGGGATCTGCTTTTTGGGGAAAATCAATTATAATGACTTCATCAGAAGATATTTAGGAGAGAAAGAGGGTAAAATTGTAGAATTAGAGACCGGAAAGGTTTTAGGAAAACACAAAGGTTTCTGGTTTCATACCATCGGACAACGGAAAGGTCTCGGGCTAAGCGGAGGACCTTGGTATGTTGTTAAAAAAGATATTGAGGAAAATGTCGTTTATGTCTCATGCGGATTTGACACCCAAATGCAATATGGGGATAAATTCCTAATCAGAGACATGCACTTCATCACTCGTGACGTTTTGGGTGATTGTCAAAAGAGTGACATCACCATCAAAATCAGGCACACACCAGAATTTACCAAAGCGAAAATCACCAAAGAAGAAGGTCGTTATTTTATCCATTCCAGCGAAATGTTGCAAGGCATCGCTCCCGGACAATTTTGCGTCATCTATGACAAAGACTCCCACCTTTGCTTGGGTAGCGGAGAAATAACGTTATAAAAAAAAGAATTTTCTCATAAATTGGTCTCTATTAAAAATTTATCCGTATATTTGTAAAAAATTTTAGAAGTATGAGATACACAAAACATCATCACCACCATTTGAATCAACGATAATTCGGTGAGCGATGATGTTATGCTTAAATTGCAGGCTTGCCGATTTCGGTGAGCCTTATTTTTTTAATTGTAATAAATAAACAAAAAGAATATGTTAAGAATCGCAGTACAGGCAAAAGGCCGTTTGTTCGAAGAGACAATGACGATGCTTGAAGAGTCAAGCATCAAAATCAGTTCTGGAAAACGCACTCTGTTAGTGCCGGCATCCAACTTCCCCGTTGAAATCCTTTACCTACGAGATGATGATATTCCACAAGCCGTAGCCAACGGAATCGCAGATGTCGGAATCGTAGGAGAAAATGAATATGTGGAACGTCACGAAAATGCGGAGATCATCAAACGTCTCGATTTTAGCAAATGCCGCCTATCCCTCGCCATTCCTAAAGCAGTAGACTACAAAGGAATCGAATGGTTCAACGGAAAGAAAATAGCAACTTCCTACCCTTACATCCTTCAGCAATTTTTGGACAAAAACAATATCAAAGCTGAAATCCATGTGATAACCGGCTCTGTGGAAATCGCTCCGGGCATAGGTTTGGCAGATTGCATCTTCGACATCGTAAGTTCCGGAAGCACCCTCGTCAGCAACAACTTGAAAGAGGTGGAGGTAATCTTAAAATCAGAGGCAATCTTAATTGGCAATCCCAATCTTACAGACAAAAAGAGAGAGATCCTCAACGAACTTTTGTTCCGTTTCGACTCTTATAAAAATGCTGAAGGCAAAAAATACATCATCCTCAATATCGAAAATTCTAAAATCGAAGAGGTATGCAAACTCCTTCCCGGCATGAAATCCCCAACCATCACTCCACTGGTGAAAGAGGGTTGGTCTTCTTTACACTCTGTTATTGAAGAGAAAACATTCTGGGATATTATCAACCAATTGAAAGCATTGGGAGCAGAAGGCATATTGGTGATTCCTATCGAAAAAATGATTCTTTAATCTACAGATTTGAATCCTCATGAAAATATACAAATACCCTCAACCTGAATTGTGGGAGGAGTTATTGACCCGTCCCACTTTCGACAATGCCACCCTGTTTGAAACGGTTCGGATGATTCTTGATGATGTGAAACAGAATGGCGACACTGCCGTAAAAAATTACGAGTTGAAATTCGACAAAGTGGAATTAAACTCGTTGGTCGTTAGCGAGGAAGAACTATCAGAAGCAGAAAACTTGTGTTCTGAGGAACTTAAGAAAAGCATCCTCCTCGCAAAGGAGAACATCTGGAAATTTCACGAAGCACAAAATCAGGAATTGCCCTGCGTGGAAACTATGCCGGGAGTGAAGTGCTGGCAAAAGGCAAAGGCGATAGAGAAAGTTGGACTATACATCCCTGGTGGAACTGCCCCTCTTTTCTCGACCGTCCTCATGCTTGCGCTTCCCGCAAAAATAGCTGGCTGCAAAGAAATTATCCTTTGTACCCCTCCTAACAAAGAGGGAAAAATCCACCCTGCAGTACTCTTCGCCGCCAATGTGGCAGGTGTCAGCAAAATATTCAAAGCCGGAGGTGTTCAAGCTATTGCCGCAATGGCATACGGAACAGAAAGTGTGCCAAAAGTCTACAAAATCTTCGGGCCGGGCAACCAATATGTGACCGCCGCCAAACAGATGGTCAGTCTGAAAGAGGTGGCTATCGATATGCCTGCCGGACCTTCTGAAGTGGAAGTGTTGGCGGACGAT
>CALFTM010000071.1 GCA_937916355.1 uncultured Bacteroidales bacterium | reverse complement strand
CGACTGCCGGGTTCACCAAATAGTAGTTGAAGTGATACTGGTCGCAGACGATCTCTTCCTGTGCATTCACTCGCAAAAACATTGCAAGGAAAGCCACTACAGTTAATATACGACATCCTAGTTTCATCATTACACGTTTTTCATCGAATTAGTAATCCTATTTTATACATACATTAATGTATGTGTTATTTCACATACGAAGCACTATGCAACACATCCACACATCCTCACAAACGACATCAACCTCTCTTCTCAAAAAATTGTAGTCAGTACATAGTCTGGCAAAGATAGAAAGATTTCTTAAAAAAACAAAAAATCAAAAATACAAATCACACTAAAGAGAAAAAAAATCTTCACTTAAAGATAAAAACCTTGTATAAAAGCGACATGCAGAGAAATGGAGGTGTAAAAAAAAGCAAAATAAAAAAAGAACCTGCTTTGAGGGCAGGTTCTTTTACAAAAAAGCAAGATAAAATTATTTCTTATTCAAGTAGAGGTCTACTTCCACAGCACAAGCAACTGTACATCCCACCATTGGGTTGTTACCGATACCGAGGAATCCCATCATTTCAACGTGAGCAGGCACAGAAGAAGAACCAGCAAACTGAGCATCAGAGTGCATACGTCCGAGTGTGTCAGTCATACCGTAAGAAGCAGGACCAGCAGCCATGTTATCTGGGTGCAAAGTACGACCAGTACCACCACCAGAAGCGACTGAGAAATACTCCTTATTAGCCAAAACACGCTCTTTCTTGTAAGTACCAGCAACTGGGTGTTGGAAACGAGTTGGGTTAGTAGAGTTACCAGTGATAGAAACATCCACATCCTCTTTCCACATGATAGCCACACCTTCACGAACATCGTCTGCACCGTAGCAATTTACAGTAGCACGCTCACCATCAGAGTAAGCAGTACGGCTAACCTCCTTCAACTCACCAGTATAGTAGTCGAATTTAGTTTGCACATAAGTAAATCCGTTGATACGAGAGATGATCATAGCAGCGTCCTTACCAAGACCGTTCAAGATGCAACGCAATGGTTTGTCAGCTGGTCTTGACTTATTAGCCATCTTAGCGATTTTGATCGCACCCTCAGCAGCTGCGAAAGACTCGTGACCTGCAAGGAAAGCGAAGCACTTAGACTCTGGAGAAAGAAGACGAGCAGCCAAATTACCGTGGCCGATACCCACCTTACGATCATCTGCAACAGAACCAGGAATACAGAAAGCCTGCAAACCTTCACCAATATACTTAGCAGCCTCAACTGCGTCTTTAGCCTTTTCTTTAAGAGCGATAGCAGTACCTACGACGTAAGCCCATTTAGCATTCTCGAAGCAGATCATTTGAGTCTCCTCACAAGTCTTGTAAGGGTCTAAACCTGCAGCCTCGCAAATTTGGTTAGCCTCTTCGATAGAAGCGATACCGTGATTTTTCAAACACTCTTCGATTTGTTTGATACGGCGATCTTGAGATTCGAATTTTACTTCTCTAATCATATACTGTTTCCTCCTTATTCTTTACGTGGGTCAATAGATTTAACTACACCGTCCTCTGGCTTTGTACGTCCGTAAGTACCAGTAACGCTCTTCAATGCTTCATCAGCAGGCACACCTTTCTTCACAGCGTCCATGAATTTTCCCATGTGAACGAACTCATATCCGCACACTTGGTCGTTCTTATCCAAGAACATCTTTGTGATGTATCCTTCTGTAAGTTGAAGGTAACGAGTTCCCTTAGCCTTAGTTCCGTAAAGAGTACCCATCTGACCGATAAGACCTTTACCTAAATCCTCAAGACCGGCACCTACTGGAAGTCCTCCCTCTGAGAAAGCAGATTGAGTACGACCATACACGATTTGAAGGAACAATTCTCTCATTGCGGTATTGATTGCATCACACACAAGGTCAGTATTCAACGCCTCAAGAAGAGTTTTTCCAGGAAGAATCTCAGAAGCCATAGCAGCTGAGTGAGTCATACCTGAGCATCCGATAGTTTCAACCAAACACTCTTCGATGATACCATCCTTCACATTGAGAGTAAGTTTGCAAGCACCTTGTTGAGGAGCACACCAACCCACACCGTGAGTCAAACCTGAAATATCTTTGATCTCCTTTGCTTGAATCCACTTTCCTTCTTCTGGAATTGGAGCAGGACCGTGGTTAGGACCTTTGGCAACACAGCACATTTGTTGCACTTCATGCGTATAAACCATAATTTTATATGTTATAATTAGTTATAAATTTGACACTAACTTTTCGACTTACAAAAGAAATGAAAAAAAGGGAGAATGCAAAATATTGTTCAAATTTTTTCCTAACACCTATTCGGATTTCTCCTCTCCTTTCCTAAATCTTTTTCAATCCACTCTAATTTTCTTTGCAAAGATACATTTTTTACGCCACAAAACAGAATATGCAATATTTAACCAACAAAAAAATAACGATTTTTTAGAATAAAGGTACAACATTCCATTCCTTATTTATAGAACATTACTAATCATTATTCTTATTTATCAAATTCACCACCACCTTTATCATGACATCTTTCTCCTCTGTCTTGCTTTCTGCTATCATCAGCGTGAGTGCCACAAGTGTGTTATCTGCAATGCGTTTGCTCCCATCAGGATGGTATAAGATACGATTGCCATTTAAGAACCAAAGGAACAATGTGGCGGCGATACGCTTGTTGCCATCACTAAACGAGTGGTTCTTTGTCACAAGATAAAGCAACATGGCAGCCTTCTCCTCCACGCTGGGATAGAGTTCCTCTCCCCCGAATGTTTGGTATATCTGCCCGATGGAACTTTTAAAAGAACTGTCTTTCTCATTGCCAAACAGGGCTGAACCTCCAAACTTCTCCCGCAAACCGTTGATGGCTTCCATGGCATTTTCGTATGTGGCATGAAACGGCTCTTCACTGGTAGTTTTGTCTATCGTCAAACGTTCATAATCGTAATTATCAAGTGTATCAAGTGCGTATGTGTAATCGGTCACCACTTCAAACAGTGCGGTCGTCTCGTCGTTGGATAAAAGTGGCTGGTTCTTGATTGTACGCCCAAGCATTCCCACCAATTGACGCAACTCCCCAATCTGTTCTTTGCGGATTCGCTCGTTGATGGCATAACCGTTGATGAGATACTGCTTCAGAACCTTGTTTGCCCACTGGCGGAATTGTGTAGCATTCCTGCTATTTACACGATAACCAACTGATAAAATAGCATCCAAGTTGTAATATTTCGTATTATATACCTGTTTTCCAGAATTACCCATGTGTTCCAAAATGGAACATGTGCTACACTCATCAAGTTCTTTTGAATCATAAATATTTTTCAAATGTTTCGTAATAGCCGGTCGTTTTGTCCCAAACAACACCGCTATCTGACTCTGTGTCAGCCACACAGTTTCATTCTCCAAACGGACATCCACTTGCGTCTGCCCGTCTTCTGTGATGTATATGACTATCTGATCTTCTAATTGCTTGTTCAACTCCATGACTTCTATTTTTTAACTTCTTTGTTCTTTCAAAAAAATATTATCCACGACTTTCAATTCGAGAGTTTTTTTTCACCATACCATCGTCCGCCATCTTCAGCTCCCCCTCATCTAACATCATCCGCAAGGCTGCAATCGAGTTTTCTTCTGAGGAAGACAATCGTTTCACCAACTCCTTATAATCGACCGCCTCATTCTCTAAATAGTTTAAAACCTCTCCACGTATTTTTTCAAACTGAGAATTATTCAAACCCGACTCATTTTTTCTTTTGCAGTAGTCGCACACGCCACAATTCGAAGATGCGTCTTCTCCGAAATAGCGCAACAACATTCTGCTACGGCAATGGGCATCATCTTGTACATAAGCGATGACTTTCTCGACTCTCTCTTGGAAACGTTCTAATCTTTTTTCATATATATCTTTACTGATTACCAAATATTTATCATCTACTCGTCTGGTTGGAAAATAGACGAAAGGGGATTTTTTCCCGGGTATGTAGTGAATGATTCCCATTCGGGCAAGCGTCTGCATTTTATGGTACAGTTCATCTCTCGACAAATCCAGCCGATGGGCGATCATATCTTCGTCCACATCTGCAAATTCAGCAAACAAGCCCGTGTAGGAGCGTAGCAATAGGTTTAGTATCTCGTCCAATTTCGGGTCATTGTCTAATGGTTGATGATAGAGTTCTTCTTTGGTGATGCGGAACATGACTCTTGATTTTTTCGTAATCTCGTCCGTCAGTTCGATATAGCCTGCCTGTTGAAGGATTTTCAGTGCGCTGAAGGTCTGCAAGGAGGGCAAGCGGAAGACTTTACAAAAGTCGAACAAGTTGAAAGCAAACATACTTCCAGCCCCCTCTTCCACTGCAATTTCATAATAACAGCACAATTCATGGTAGACCTGCGTCACGAAATCTCGCCCAGGAAAATTATCGGACACTCTCTTTTTCAATTTTGTTGTGTCCATCTTCTCATAAAGCAAAACCGCATAAGCCGGTTTTTCATCACGTCCTGCTCTTCCTGCCTCTTGGAAATAGGCTTCTAAGGTATCGGGCAAATCAATGTGGATGACGGAACGCACATCGGGCTTGTCGATTCCCATCCCAAAGGCATTGGTGGCGACAATCACTCGGCACTCCCCTCTCTTCCATGCGTCTTGCTTTCTATCTTTTGCTTCCTGCGACAAACCAGCATGGAAATGATCTGCCGAAATGCCCTCATTTCGCAGCAAATCTGCAATCTCTTTTGTCTTCTGTCGACTTCTGACATACACTATGGAAGTCCCCGGCACCACACTCAATATATGGAGCATCTTCCCTATTTTATCATCCGTTTTACGGACGACATAAGCGATGTTTTTTCTTGCGAAGCTTTTTTTCAGAACATAATGTTCTCTGAAAGAGAGCTGGTTTTGAATATCCTCCACCACTTCTGGCGTGGCGGTTGCGGTGAGGGCAACGACCGGGACTTTCGCTCCGAGTGCTTTTTTCACCTCCGCAATCTTCAGGTAAGCGGGACGAAAATCATAGCCCCATTGAGAAATGCAGTGAGACTCGTCCACCACCAGCAAGGAGACCTTCATTCTCTTCACTTTTTCCAAAAACAGCTCTGTTCCAAGTCGTTCGGGAGATATATACAAAAACTTGAAGTCTCCCAAAATACAATTATCCAAAGCCTGAATGATTTCACTTCTCGTCATTCCCGAATAGACCGTAGTCGCAAGGATACCTTTAGTCCTCAAATTGTCCACTTGGTCTTTCATCAAAGCAATCAGGGGGGTGACGACCAGGCAAATCCCCTCCATGCAGAGGGCTGGAACCTGAAAGGTGATACTTTTTCCTCCTCCGGTAGGCATCAAACCCAACACATCCCTACCGGTATAGGCGGCATCGACAATCTCCTCCTGTAAAGGTCTGAAATTGTCGTAGCCCCAATATTTTCGCAAAACAGAACAATATAAATCGTGATTCTCCATAAATAAAGCATTACGAAAAAGAGTTTACCCAATCATTCACTCTTTTTTATATCCTTGATTAAAAGCTGGATAGAAACGCTCCCATTAAAATTATTCTCTTCAATCGTATAGCAGATGTCCACTGGATTGAATGCTTTGATATAGTCATTGTATTCAGATTGGCAAAAAGCGATTCCATTCATGATGCACTCCGATTTGGTATCAATCAGTTCCAATTTCAGATGCTCTTGGTCTTTCCCGACCATGCGACTCGTCCCATAGTCGAAGGTGCGACGAGTGACGAAAACCGGTTTGGGGTTTTCTGGTCCAAAAGGGCTAAACTCTTTCAGCAACCTAAAAAATTTAGGTGTGATCTCTTTGAAATCAATGTAGGCATCGATGTCGATCTGAGGATTGCTCTGTTCCATGGTGATATTCTCCGAAACATAAACCTCAAACCGTTCAGAAAACTCTTTGAGATTTTCCTCTTTCAACGTCAGTCCAACCGCATAAGTGTGTCCTCCGAAATTCTCCAACAAATCACGGCAGGACTCCAACGCCTTATAAATATCAAATCCCTGAACGGAACGCCCAGAACCTGTCACCAAGCCATTGGACTTGGTCAGCACAATCGTCGGCTTATAAAATTTCTCCGTCATGCGAGAAGCGACAATTCCGATAACGCCCTTATGCCAAGTGGGGTCATAGATGACAATAGATGATTTCGTCGCCCAGTCGTCCAACTCCTCCAATTTACGGTTTGCCTCATCGGTTGTAACCTTATCGAGTTCTTTTCGTTCATTGTTACACTGGTCGATATAACGGCTCTTCTCCTGCGCCTTGGAAAGATCTTTGGAAATCAGCAGCTCCACCGCCTCGTTTGCAGACTGCAACCTACCGGAAGCATTCAGACGAGGACCGATTTTGAAAACAATGTCACTGATAGTGATCTCCTTGCCCGTCAGCCCACAAACATCAATAATGCTCTTCATGCCCAGACTTGGATTGCTGTTCAACTGCTGCAAACCATAATAAGCGAGGATTCTGTTTTCTCCATTTATCGGCACAATATCCGATGCGATACTGACCGCAAGCAGATCGAGCAACGGCACAAGGGTCTTGAACTCGATACCATTGCTAATGGCAAAAGCCTGCATCAGTTTAAAACCGACACCACAAGCGGAGAGATTCGTATCCGGATAGGTGTTATCAGAGCGTTTCGCATCCAGAACCGCAACTGCATCGGGCAGCACATCACCGTCAGGCGTATGATGGTCGCAGATAATAAAGTCGACCCCATGCTTCTTAGCATAAGCGACCTCCTCCACCGCTTTGATACCATAATCGAGGGCGATGACCAACGAATAACCATTCTCCACGGCATAGTCTATACCAGATTTTGAAATACCATACCCCTCCACATAACGATCCGGGATGTAAAATCCCACATTGGCATAATTCATTGTCAGAAATTTGTAAACCAATGCCACCGCAGTGATACCATCTACATCATAATCGCCATAGACCAAAATCTTCTGGTTCTTGTTCCGCATAGCATGATTCAACCGCTCGACCGCCTTTTCCATATCGTTCATCAAGAACGGATCATGCAGATCGGACAACTGAGGACGGAAGAAACGCTTCGCATCCTCAAATGTCGTAATCCCCCGTTGCATAAGCAACTGGCACAGAACAGGGCTACACCCGAGGTCTTCCGACAATTTCAATTTCTTACTCTCCTCCTCTTCTGATAAAGGAATGTAATTCCACCTATTATTTATCATTGTTTATTATTTTTTCAAAACAAAAAGAACGCACTTACGACTGCTTCATTTGCCCAAAAGTGAGTTCAGCCTATAAATATAGGTGTTATTTTACAAAAAAACAAATAAAAAAACTCCTCAAGAAGGAATGCAACCATCCAAAGCTACAAACCTTCTTGAAGAGAAATCGAAAATATATTTTATATCTTGCTTATTATAAAGCAATTACATTAGAACGAATAACCCAAACGGATAGCAGGTTGAGCATAAACGCCAAAAGCATTTTCTGAACGATTATCTTCATATCCGGTATGAGAGAATCCTAAACCACACTCAACACCCACAAAGAAATCTTTGACCAAATAGATGTTCAGACCTGTAAAGGCATTCACTCCAATGGTGTTGTGTGTTGTCTTGGTCTCCACTCTATCCGGACCATTTTCCTCAACACTCTTTTCTGCTCCATGAGCGAACAACACCTCCGCACCAACGTAAGGGGTCAAACGATTTGTGCCGTCAAAAGAGAAGACCACACCCGGAACGATGGTAAACACTCCATCAGTAGTTTTCTCAAAAGCATCTGCATCCTCATCCTCCTGACGTTCAGATGCGATTCCGAAACCGAAACCTAAGCGCAAAGAGACGTTGTCTGTGAAAGAATAGAGACCAGTCAACCTGCCATTCTCCAAACCTACAGAGTTGATTGGGTTGATACCCAACTCTACCGTGAAGCGGTTTGCTCCGGGTTTTAAATCACTTTTTGCAGAAGGAGCTACAGTCTCTGTTTGAACTGCCGCGTTACCGGTCTGCTCTGCCGATGCGACCTGCACCTGAGCCTCTTGTGCACTCATTGAAAAAGTCGCCATGAATGCCAACGCCATGAAAAAGATTTTTTTCATCCTTGTAAAAATTAAATTGGAGAACCTATTGATATAAAACAAAACACAACTGCTAACAAAAAAAAGAGGAGAGGGTTCTCCGTTTTTCTCTCTTCTTATTCTCAGGAAAGCGGCAACAAAAATACAATAAAAAACAACAAGATAAAAGATTATTAAGAAGATTGATTCTGAAACGGAATAAAAAACAATTTTACAATTCTTATAAAAAAACAAAAAAATACTCCCTTATATTCCAACCTTATTTTATAATTTTGCGAACACGAGTAAGAGATAATAATAAAGAGGTGTGCAAACCGCACACACAAAGATGTAATTAAAAAAGAAAAATGGAAGAATTATTTTTCAAAGTGCTACGTTGGCGAGAGAAGCACATCAGCCAAAAGCATTTCGTGCTGATTTTAAGTTTGTTTGTCGGCATCTTCTGCGCCATTGCAGCGTTCCTGCTCAAATCGCTCATTGATTTTCTTCATGAGTTAGTCAAAAGTTACTTTTCGGACGGAAGCCTCAACTACCTCTACCTTGCCACGCCCATCATGGGGGTATTTCTTGCAAGTCTGTTTGTCAGGAAGGTTGTCAAAGACGACATCAGTCATGGAGTCACCAAAATCATGTTTGCCATTTCACAAAAGAAAGCGCGCATCAAACGACACAATATATGGTCGTCCATCATCGCCAGTTCCCTGACCATCGGTTTCGGAGGTTCGGTCGGTGCGGAGGCTCCTATCGTATTAACGGGTTCGGCAATCGGTTCAAACCTCGGCAAACTATTCAGGTTGGAACAAAAGAACCTCATGTTGCTGGTAGGTTGTGGAGCGGCAGGTGCTGTGGCTGGAATCTTCAAAGCCCCCATCGCCGGAGTGGTCTTCACGCTGGAGGTGCTGATGCTCGACCTGACCATGGCCTCCATCGTCCCTCTTTTGATTTCTGCAGCCACCGCATGCGTCTGCACCAACCTGTTTTCGGGCAGCGACTACCTCTTCAGCTTCACAATGAACCACATTTTGAAGATGGAGAACATACCTTATTATGTACTATTGGGTATATTGTGCGGACTGGTCTCACTCTACTTCACCCGAGGCATGAACAAACTGGAGAATTTCTTCGGAGGGGTTCTGAAGACTCCTTCGCAAAAAATCATCGTCGGAGGAATCATGTTGAGTGTTCTGATTTTCTTCCTTCCACCACTCTACGGAGAGGGATATGGCACCATCACCTCACTTCTGAACGGCAATGCGGAGGCTCTGACGGAAAACAGTGTGTTCTACAACTACAGAGACAATTTCTGGATAATGGGGCTATACCTTTTCATGATAGTATTTTTCAAGATATTCGCCTCTGCCGCCACTAACGGTAGCGGGGGAACGGGAGGAATCTTCGCACCAAGTCTTTTTGTTGGTTGCATCACAGGTTTTTTCATGGCAATCGTCTTGAACAAGTTTGGAGAAACCGGACTAACAGAGAAGCATTTCGCCCTCGCCGGAATGGCAGGTGTGATGTCTGGTGTGATGCACGCACCCCTCACGGGAGCTTTCCTCATCGCAGAACTCACTGGAGGTTATGGAATGTTCCTCGGACTGATGATCACCTCTACCATCGCCTACATCACGATCCTATTCTTCGAGCCACACAGTTTGTATGCAATGCGATTAGCAAAGAAAGGTGAGTTACTCACCCACCATAAGGATAAGAACATCCTCACCCTCTTGAAAACTGAAAATGTGATTGAGACGGACTTGCAGACCCTCCGTCCAAACATGTACTTAGGGGATGTCATAAAAGCAATTTCGAAATCCAACCGCAACATCTTCCCTGTATTGGACTCCAAAGGAAGAATGGTAGGTCTCATCAGTCTGGACGAGATCCGCAACATCATGTTCCGTCCAGAACTATACCAAAGGTTCAGAGTTTCCCAACTAATGGTTTCACCTCCTGCATACGTTTCACTCAATGACCCGATGGAGAAAGTGATGCACCAATTTGAAAAAACGAAAGCATGGAACCTCCCTGTCATTGGAGAGGATGAAAAATACATTGGATATGTCTCCAAATCAAAAATTTTCAACTCATACCGCGACTTGTTAGTAACACTATCAGACGAGTAGTTGTTTTTTTACAATAATTCACTACCTTTGGGGAGAGATTTTTTTATCATATATTATTTAGGAACTAAAACTCTATCATCATGGCAAAATTTGGAACGGTGTTAAAAAAAGGGGGCAAGAAGGCATTGTTATGCGGCTCCGGAGAGTTAGGGAAAGAAGTTACGATAGAATTGCAACGCCTTGGCATTGAGGTTGTGGCATTGGACAAATATGCGAACGCACCAGCCATGCAAGTGGCACACCGTTCTCATGTGCTATCCATGTTGGACGGAGAGCGGCTCCGCCAGATCATTGAAGAGGAAAAACCAGACTATATCATTCCTGAGGTGGAGGCTATCGCCACACCAACCCTTGTAGAGTTGGAAAAGGAGGGCTACAATGTGATTCCTACTGCCAACGCCACCCTCCTCACCATGAACAGAGAGGGCATCCGCAGGTTGGCGGCAGAAGAGCTGCAGCTCACCACCTCACCGTATCGTTTTGCCAGCACTTATGAAGAGTTCAAAGAGGCAGTGCAAGCCATTGGAATCCCTTGTGTCATCAAACCAATCATGAGTTCCTCAGGACACGGGCAGAGTGTGATAAAAGAGGAGGCGGACATCGACAAATCTTGGCAAATCGCCCAAGAGGGAGGCCGCGCCGGTGCAGGTAAAGTGATTGTGGAAGGATTTGTAGATTTCGATTACGAAATCACACTGCTCACCGTTCGCCACAAAGACGGCACAAGCTTCCTCAATCCAATCGGGCATTGGCAAAAAGACGGAGACTACCAAGAGTCATGGCAACCACAACCGATGAGCAGTACCGCCCTCGACAAAGCTAAGGAAATCGCCAAGAAGATCACCGACGCATTGGGAGGTTGGGGAATTTTCGGAGTGGAACTTTTCATCAAAGGAGACGAGGTGATTTTCAGTGAGGTATCCCCTCGCCCACACGACACCGGCATGGTGACGATGATTTCGCAAGACCTCTCAGAATTTGCATTGCACGTCAGAGCCATCTTGGGCTTACCAATACCCAACATCGCATTCCACGGTCCATCTGCCTCCAAAGCGGTGGTCGTTCGAGGTGATAGCGAGAACGTTTCGTTCTCCAACCTTGAGGAGGCTTTGTCAATACCAGACACCCAAATCCGCATTTTCGGAAAACCTGAAGTGCATGAACACCGACGCATGGCAGTCCTACTCGCCAGAGGTGAGACAATAGAAGAAGCCAAAGAAAAGGTGAGAAAAATGCACGAGGCACTGAAAGTTGAAATATAATGAAAGAAAAGGAGGAATGACGCAAACAATTCCAACCTTTCCTTTATTGAGAGTGAAATCTTTTTTACAATGACCATAATACCATATTATATATGAAAGTATTAAAATTCGGAAGTTCAGCAATATCTTCCATCGAACAATTCAACAAAATAGCGGACATCATCCGCAACGAGAGAGATAAGAAAATCGTGGTGCTATCGGCAATGGAGGGGACAACACACGCCCTTGAGGAGATAGCCGACTACCTATATAAAAAGAACCCTGATGGAGCGAAAGAGTTGATCAGTGCTTTAGAACAAAAGTACTACCGCTTTGCAGAAGAGTTATTTAACGGAAAAAAAGAGAAAGAGGAGATTCTTCAATACATACTTGACACATTTAGTGTCATCAGAGGTTACTCAGATGAAATCTTCACGCTTTTTGAAGAGAAGAGAATCATCGCATTGGGTAGCCAGATATGCACCCACCTCATGACCGCCTATCTTTCAGCCTGCGGAACTGTGTGCGAGAACATCTCCGCACTGAAGTTCATGAAAATAGACAAAAATGAGGAGCCGGACGAGTTCTTCATCCGGACAGAGTTGAAAGAGATTTTGGCTTTTTACGAGGGAAAGGAGATTAACACTTTCATCACAGAAGGCTCTGTTTGTCGAAATGCCTACAATGAAGTCGACCTTCTCGGCAAAGGTGGAAACGACTACACTGCCGCACTCATTGGGGCGGTACTCCGAACCAACATCATCGAGTTGTGGAGCGACTCCATCGGGATCTACAACAACAACCCTAACATCGTAAGCGGTGCGAAACATATCGAGTCACTCTCTTTTGAAGAGGCAGCGGAATTATCCTACTTCCTCACTCACATCATCCACCCAACTTGCATCTTACCAGCCAAGTTGGCGAATGTACCGGTTCGACTCATGAACATCGACCATCCAGACAAACAAGGAACTTTGATTTCCACCAACAATCCGTCTGATGGCAAGTGTCCTATAAAAGTAATCGCCGCCAAAGATGGCATCATCTCCATCCTCATCAAATCAAGCAGAATGCTCTTCGCTCATGGATTCCTCAGCAAAGTGTTTGAGGTGTTCGACCAATACAAGACCTCAATCGACATGATCACCACCTCCGAAATCGGAGTTTCGGTAACAATCGACAACAGCAAAAACCTTGAAGCGATCATTGATGATTTGAAAAGCTTCGGAACTGTCTCATACACCAAGGAGATGACCATCATCAGTGTGATTGGAAGCCTTCCTGAAAATAGTGTGGGAATACAAAGCGACGCTCTTTCCGCGCTTAAAGAGATTCCAATCCGAATGATTTCGTACGGAGGAAGTGCGCACAACATCTCCTTCTTGGTTCGCACAAAAGACAAATCAGCGGCGTTGCAAGCATTGAACAAACAGTTGTTCGGAATATAAGGAATGAATTTATTGAACCCACATAAAGACTAAGACATAAATCATGACAACAAAAGGAGTTTTTCCAATAGAAAAATTTAAAAATATCGAAACGCCATTCTACTATTACGACGTAACTCTTTTAAAAAACACTTTAGAGTTAGTAAAAAAGAATGCGGCATATCAGAATGTGCAAGTACATTATGCGGCGAAAGCCAACTCCAACCCCAAAATCCTGAAGTTAATTGCTGGATTCGGATTTGGCGCAGATTGTGTGAGCGGCAACGAGGTGCAAGCTTGCATCGAAGCAGGCTTCCCAGCCGACAAAATCGTGTTCGCTGGTGTTGGAAAGACTGATAGAGAAATCAACTTGGCATTAGACCATGATATTTTCTGCTTCAATGCAGAATCTATCCCTGAATTAGAGGTCATCAACGAGTTAGCGAAAGCAAAAGGGAAAGTCGCAAGAATCGAATTGCGCGTCAATCCGAATGTTGATGCCCATACACATCACTACATCACAACCGGTCTGAACGAAAACAAGTTTGGCTTCAACATGGAGGATCTGCAAAAGGTGGTTGGCTTGATTGCAGAAGCATCCAACCTTGAATTGGTGGGGCTACACTTCCACATAGGCTCACAAATCACGGAATTAGACTGTTTCAAGACCTTATGTGAGAGAGTCAACACACTTCAAGAGCAGTTTGACAGTTGGGGAGTTAAATTAAAGAACATCAACATCGGCGGCGGATTGGGCATCAATTACGAAAAACCAAACGAAGAGTCCATTCCCGATTTTGAGACCTACTTCAAAATCTTCTCTGAAAATCTCAAATTAAGAGAGGGACAATCTCTGCATTGCGAACCCGGACGCTCAATCGTTGCTCAGTGCGGAAGTCTGATCACGAAAGTAACGTATGTGAAAAAAGGTGTCAACAAACAGTTTACCATCGTCGATGCTGGAATGACAGACCTTATCAGACCTGCTCTTTATCAGGCATACCATAAGGTGGAAAATATCAGTTCAGATGATGCGGAGGAACTCTATGATGTCGTAGGTCCCATCTGCGAATCGTCCGATGTTTTCGTGAAAGATCACAGCATGAATAAGACGAAACGAGGCGACCTACTCGCCCTACGTTCTGCGGGGGCATACGGAGAGATCATGGCTTCAAGATATAATTTGAGAGCTATTCCTCAAGGATACCTCTCAACAGAACTATAACATAGGAGGTTACAATGGAGCCAATCATACAAAACCTCATAGACAAAACACCATTGGAGCATTGGGTGATTATGGGCGTGTTACTACTGCTCTTCCTCACCCAACTCCACTTTTATTTCAGGTACTATAATAAAATCATTCAGTATAATCGGAAAATAGAGAAAAACAAGGTGGATTTTACCACCTCTCAACCACCCGTTTCTGTGATTATATGCGCCAGAAACGAAGCGGAAAATTTAGAGATGTTCTTGCCTCACATCCTCTCCCAAAAATATCCAAAATATGAAGTAATCGTAGTGAATGATGGTTCGACAGACCAAAGCAGGGAGTTGTTAGAAAAATTGGACAAAGAACATCCCAATTTGTATCATACGTTCCTTCCGATGAACGCAAAGTATGCCAGCAGAAAGAAGATGTGCATCACCGTGGGTGTCAAAGCTGCAAAATATGAGCATCTTCTATTTTTGGATGCAGACTGCAAACCAGACAGCGACCAATGGCTGGCAAAAATGATGACCAACTACACACCCGGAACAGAGATCGTGTTAGGTTATAGCCGCCCGGTCGCTGGCAATAGGTTTCTTGACAAACTCATTCAATTTGATTCTCTCATGAATGCACTGCGCTACATGGGATTCGCATTGAGAGGTGACACCTACCGAGGAACAGGAAGAAATCTGAGTTATAAAAAATCTCTTTTTTACGACAACAAAGGTTTTTCCCACCAATTGAAACTCGATGCTGGAGAGGATAGCCTGTTCATCCAATCAGTTGCAAAGAGAGGAAATGCAAGAGTGGAGTTTCATTCGCAAGCCACTACCACCTCCTACAGGGAGGAGACGAAAAAATCCTATTTCTACCAAAAGGAGGCTCAACTACAAGCATTCAAACGGTATAAGAAGAAGGTTCTGCTATATCTTTCTGCCGAAAATATTTCACGGGTCTTCTTCTACTTGTTCTCCCTCGCAGCGATAGGACTCTTTATCTACACCGCAAGTTGGGAACTTCTTTCCATCTCAGTGTTCTTCGTCCTATTCCGTGCCATTACGCAAACCATCGTCATCCGAAAAAGTGCGGCACTAATGGGCGTGGAGAAATTCTTCTTTTCAATACCTATATTCGATTTCATTCTTCCTTTAATATCCACCTATCTGCTCACATTAGGGCAAATCGGTAAAAAACAGCCATAATCATGAATACAATCGAGGAAAAAAATGCCGCATTTCGCCGTCTCTTGGAGGTGATGGACGAACTTCGCGCGAAATGCCCATGGGACAAAAAGCAAACTTTTGAATCACTTCGCGCCAACACCATCGAAGAGACTTACGAGTTGTGCGATGCCATCATCAAAAAAGATCTTAATGATATAAAAAAGGAGCTGGGGGATGTTCTTCTCCACATCGTATTCTACTCAAAAATAGCATCAGAAACCGAGGATTTCGACATTGCAGATGTTTGCAACTCCTTGTGTGACAAACTGATATTCCGTCACCCTCATGTATTCGGCGATGGTGCAGCCAAAACAGCAGGTGAGGTCGAGCAAACTTGGGAGCAGATCAAGCAAAAGGAGAAGGACGGAAACAAAAGCGTGCTTTCGGGCGTGCCAGAAGCATTGCCGGCACTCATAAAATCCTACCGCATCCAAGACAAAGCACGAAATGTCGGATTCGACTGGGAAGACCGCAGTCAGGTATGGGACAAAGTGAAAGAGGAGCTGTCCGAATTTCAAGCCGAAATCGACAACCAAGATGCAGAAAAAATGGAAGAGGAGTTTGGCGACCTGCTTTTCAGCATGGTGAACGCCGCACGCCTCTACAAAATCAATCCGGAGAACGCCTTAGAAAAGACCAACCGGAAGTTCATCAGAAGATTCAACTTCATCGAAGAACAGACCATCAAAGCAGGGAAAAACCTAAAAGACCTGACCCTTGCCGAAATGGACGAACTTTGGAATGAAGCTAAACGCTCTTCTCTTTAAATCGAACCAATTCATCGACTATCGCCTCCTGTTCATCATAAATCGAGAGCAGGAGGTTTTTGTATTTCCCCTTCTCCATCAAATCCTGCAACATCGGATAGACCGGCATCTCTTTTGTCCAATACTCTTTTCCCATAAAGACCATCGGACTTGAAAAGCCGAACGACAAATAATGGTTCTGAACTGCATCTTGGAAAATCTCCTGCATCGTCCCTGCACTCCCCGGCGCATAGATAATGCCACCATACGCAAGCGTCAAGATACTATCTTCCCTAAGACTATTTTCAAAAAACTTCGCTATATGTGTGGCGAAAGGCGTTGATGGTTCATGTCCATAAAGCCAAGTTGGAATCCCCAAACTAACATATCTGTCCTGCGGATATTTCTCCATCACACGAAAGGCTGACGCAAGCCACCCCTCATCCTTAAAATGAGGTGATGCACAAAGCATCGAGAGTGCATCTTCAACTTCCGCACCACTCCGACCTGCCAACCATGCGCCCAAATGGGTCGCCTCCATAGCTCCCGGTCCGCCTCCGCTCAACATGAAGAACCCCTCCTCCGTTAATCTCTTGCTCAAATAGACCGCCTTACGATACATCTCATCGGTTCGCAACAACGCATGTCCCCCCATCAATCCAATACACAGACGATGGTTATGCTTCTCGAAAAAAGCATCCAACGAAACGTGCATCGCATGATCATGCAAAGTCCGCGCAAGCGACTCATGCACATCAGCAGACTTTTTCCCTTTCGACATATAATGCTGATAGACCCTCGTATCAAAACAGGTGTTAAAACTCTCCTGCTCGTCCGGGTCAAAACCTTCATATAGGTCGGTCGCCGAATAGAGACCCTTTTTGGTCACATCATAAGGAACCGCCTTCAAATATTCCACGACACCCTCAAAATGTTTAAAATTCTTCTCTGTCACCATATTTTTTCAAAATTTTATTTACATAACACAAAGAAAAAAGAAAATAACCACATTCCAAAATATCAACCACCATTCTTCTACACAATCGTATTTTTCCATAACATGGAGAGAAGACAAAAGGCAAAGCAATGTGTTTTAACTCGACCACAGGAAAAATTGAAAAACTTATTTTCAATTAGAGCAAACTTATTCTCACAAATATTGTAAATTTGCAGAAAATAATATCTTATTTAAAAGTAATGGCAAAAGAACTAACCCCAAGAAGTGAGGATTACTCACAATGGTATAATGATTTAGTAATAAAAGCAGACTTAGCAGAGAACTCTGCGGTCAGAGGTTGCATGGTCATCAAACCCTACGGGTATGCGATATGGGAGAAGATGCAACACGAATTGGACAGGATGTTTAAAGAGACAGGACACGTCAATGCCTACTTCCCTCTTTTCATTCCCAAATCATTTTTAAGCAAAGAAGCAGACCACGTCGAAGGGTTTGCTAAGGAGTGTGCGGTTGTCACACACTATCGTCTGAAAAACAACCCAGATGGTTCGGGTGTTGTCGTAGACCCTGAAGCTAAATTGGAAGAGGAGCTGATCGTCCGTCCCACTTCAGAGACCATCATCTGGAATACCTATAAAAACTGGATACAATCCTACAGAGACCTTCCTATCCTATGCAACCAATGGGCGAATGTGGTGCGTTGGGAAATGCGTACCCGCCTCTTCCTCCGTACAGCGGAGTTTCTTTGGCAAGAGGGACACACCGCCCATGAGACATACGAAGAGGCTGAAGCAGAAGCTCAAAAAATGCTGAATGTCTACTCCGAATTTGCGGAAAACTTCCTTGCCATACCGGTTGTCAAGGGTGTGAAATCTGAAACGGAACGTTTTGCAGGAGCAGTCGACACCTATACAATCGAAGCCCTCATGCAAGACGGAAAAGCTTTACAATCAGGAACTTCCCACTTCTTAGGTCAAAATTTTGCAAAGGCGTTCGATGTGCAGTTCCAGACCCGTGAAGGAAAATTGGATTACGTGTGGGCATCTTCTTGGGGTGTCTCTACCCGTTTGATGGGTGCGCTCATCATGACCCACTCTGATGACAACGGATTGGTACTTCCACCTAATGTCGCACCAATTCAAGTAGTGATCATTCCTATTGCCGCAAAGAAAATGACTGCTGAAATGAACGAAAAAATCGACGCTATCATCAATAAAATAAAGGCTTTGGGAATTTCCGTGAAATATGACAGCACCGACAGCAAGACTCCGGGATGGAAATTCAATGAATATGAAATGAAGGGAGTACCTGTACGTTTGGCTATCGGTCCGCGCGACTTCGAGAACGGAACGGTGGAAGTTGCCCGTCGTGATACTCTCGAAAAGATGAATGTCCCTATGGAGGGCATCGAAGAGTACATCCAAAACCTCCTCGCTGAAATACAAAAAAACATCTATCAAAAAGCTGCGAACTTCCGTGATTCAATGATTCGCAAAGTGGACAATTACGAAGATTTCAAGACTGAAATTGAAAAGGGAGGGTTCATTCTCGCCCACTGGGACGGAACAGCAGAGACAGAAGCAAGAATCAAAGAAGAGACCAAAGCGACTATCCGCTGCATACCATTCGCTTCATACGTCGGAGATGACAAAGAAGCCGGCGTAGACATGCTCAGCGGCAAACCTTCAAAATGCAGGGCTCTCTTCGCAAGAGCATACTAAAAAATTTGCGATGTAGCCTGTTCTTTCATTTACAGGCTACATCTTTTTTCTCAACCTCACCCAACCATTTTTTCATGAAAAATCTTGTAAGAATTTTATCGCTACTCCTTTCCCTATGTCTCCTCCCCTGCCACGAAACAATGGCAGAAACGGTGGCAGACTCGACTGAAATCAAGAATGGCAACATCTCTGGGAGCATACAAACGATAATACTTGGAGCTTCTGACTTCCCAGTACTTTTAGACTGTCAAAGCAACGATTGCCACACACAAAATCAGCTTTGGCTTTGTCCTAAGATAGAGACATTCGCACGCAACGCAGAGTACTTCCTGCCTTACACAAAAGGGTACAGCGCGCTTGGATTTTTCTTCGACCCCACCATCTCTTATTGTACAAATTTCAATTTAACGGCGACTGTGGGAATCCACCTTATGGGAATCGCTGGCGACGAGAAGAAATTACGAGAAATAGCACCTATCGTCCGACTCATATACACACCCGCAGAATGGGTGACAATCTTCGGAGGAACACTAAGCTGTAACGGACTCCAACGCGGACTTTACGAACCAATGTACGGACACGACAGGTATTTCCTTGAAAAAAATGAAACGGGACTCGAATTTATTTTCAGAACCAAACATTGGCATGCAAACTTATGGTGCAATTGGGAAGATTTCATTGAAATCGGTTCTGATTTCCAAGAAAAATTCACTTTTGGCTGGGTCAATAAATTTAGAACAAAAGAGATTGTGGACTTCCATGGTAACGGACATAAATTCTACTTTCCGCTACACCTCACTGCCAACCATCGAGGAGGGCAATTCACTTCACTGAAAGACACTTGCATAGAAACGATTGTCAACACAGCCGTTGGACTGGGCTATAGTTTAAACCGTCCTTTTTTTCACATAAGTGTAGAGACCCCGTTTTTCGGATTCCTAAACAACTCTAACGAAGAACATATCCATACCCATTTCAATAAAGGGTGGGGATTCTACCCTCAAATAAATGTACAAACATACAACCGGAAAGGGCATGGTTGGGGAGCTACCTTCGGCTATTGGATCGGAGACGGATACATTTCCCACAAAGGAAGCTACCTATTCCAGTCGCGTAGTTACTTCAATGACGATTTCACCCGTAAAAACCGCCACATGCTCACATTCAACGCATTCTACGGAATCAGAACAAATTTAGGATTAAATTTCCAAGGCTACTATGACCTCGACGAAAAAGGTTTCGACTTCGCAATTGGTTTACACCTTCTGTTCGACCGACATATCGTGCTAAAAGATTTCAACAAAAAAAAGAAAGAAGAGAAGTTCAGCCATTAAGTCCCAACCATATACAACAAAACCAAATGATATGCGCAAAATAGTAACCGCACTGTTGTCATTGCTCTTTGCACTACCGCTCCACGCAGCAAAGAAGGAGAGGATCACAGAACAAGGTTCTTCCCTTTTTTATCGGAGCTGGAGGTATCCCGTCGAAAAAGAGGAGGTGAAGGAGGAAGAAAAGGAGCAATCCGAGGCAGACTCGTCGCTAACAACCAATAGCGACACACTCGACACGCCCCTGCCCGACTCCGTTTCTCCCAACACTGGCACACTCAATGCCGAACCCGATCTAATGGCACAAAGCGAAGAGAACAGAGAGGAGGCAACCGCCCCAACCGAAAGGCAGAATGGGACTGACAGCGTAGCTGGGGAAAAGACAGATGCCTCTCCAGCACCATGCGTCCTATACTTCAAATTTGATCAATCCAACTACATTTCAGACTACTCCGCAGAGATCGATTCACTTCTGAAATTCATTGCGCACTACCCCAACGAAAATTTCCTACTGACTGCCCACACAGACGAAAGAGGAAGCATCCCTTACAACCAAAAACTCTCCGAAAGAAGGGCGCAACAACTCTTCCGCACATTAGTGCAGAAAGGGATAGACCCTACAAGATTAGAATGCGTAGGACGTAGCGAATTAGAACCAGCCATACCGAACGCAAAAAACGAGCGAGACCATCAAAAAAACAGAAGAGTAGAAATCTCCATCAAGAAATAACCCGTCATGAGACATATCATCCGAACAATCATATTGACCACCTTATTGCTCCAGTCGACCTTCGTCTGCGCGCAACAAGACCTACTGTTCACCCAACAACACTTTTCAAGAGGGAATATCAACCCCGCTGGAGTCGGAAACACAGGAGACATAGACATTTTTCTACTGGGAAGAATGCAATGGTTGGGGGTTGATAACGCACCTAAAACCATACTTCTAAATGCGACCAACTACTTTCCTAAAATACAGTCTGGAATAGGTTTTACCATCTCCTACGATGCCATTGGATTAGGTCATCGCACAACCGAAGTCAAGGCAGAATACTCCTACCAATTCGACTTGACGCCCAATTGGATACTGTCATTGGGAGTATCGGCTGGAATCTTTGTCGGCACTTTCGACCCCTCCGCCAACACCTTGGAGAATGAAGACGAATTTTCTGAGTTAGACATTCCGCTAACAAAAGAGAGGATGGTATCACCTGATTTCAATGTCGGATTAGAAGTCAATTCACCCAACTGGACATTTGGATTGTCGTGCACCCACATACAAAACAACCAATCCACCACCTTCCGTTCCGACAGGCACATCTACGCCTACGCCATGCGCGCCATAGCGTTACGTCCGGATTGGGACATGATGGTCACAGCCGCATATATGAATAGGAACAAAGTACATTTAGCAGACATTGGACTATTAACCTTCTACCGCAGGCTATTTTGGGGAGGAATATCATGGAGACCCGACATTGTGAATGGATGCGACCCCTCATACCTGACCATCATGTTGGGATTTGAGTGGCAAATACTACGATTTGGCTACCTATACGAATGGGGAGTTGGCAAAAACAGCACACTACCCAACAACACCCATGAATTTTTGCTATCCTTTAGAATTCCTAAAAAAATCAGAAATTAGCGCAAAAGACCACTTTTAAAATAGCAATATAATAAACTATAACTAACAAAAAATAATAAAACAAACATCTAACCTTTAAAATTTGTAAACTATATATTTTTCAATTACTTTTGATAGTAAAATCCGTAGTTTGGGTTTAAACCATAATAATTTGAAACATAGTAGATTATGAAACATACTTACTCGAAAAAATTATTCATTCACATAGCAACGATAGCATTTATGCTATTCAGTTCACTACAATTGCAGGCGCAAAACGCAAATCAGTTGAACCTCGACTTCTCCAAAGGCTGGCAGGGATGGACTCGATATTATTCTTATTTTGGGCCTATGGATTTCATGGATCCAAATAGTAAAAACATATACACAACAAGTAGATCTAACCAGTGTGCTAACAGAGCAAATGGACAAAATATATACAAAAAAGATTCTGATGGAAATATAATCAAAAACGCAGACGGAATTGAAATATGCGAAGATGCAGAAGAAAGTTGGAAAGAAAAAACAAACAACAACAAGGATTTAACAGGAGCCTTCACTATAATAACCTCAAGAGAAACGGATCCTCTAATGGAGGGGAAACCCAATTCATGTCAAAAGCTATACACTCTACCCGAAAATGCAAACTCAGCGGCAAGACTAGGAGAACCCAACAAGTATGAGACATGGTTTTCTTACAATGTCGATGGTATAACCAAATCATGGCAACATCGAGCAATGGCAGAAAAACTAGTATACAGTTATACAGTAACAGAGGAAAGCAATATTTTAAAGTTCTCTTACGCCGCAGCTCTAGTTGAGCCCAAACCTGGAGATGGAGATCACTACGGAGACGAATTTCCATCCATGGGTATGAACGTCCGCATAAACGATCCTTCGGGGGAAGAAGTGGTGCTTCCATGTGCAAGCTACTATGGGAACGCCAATGCAAGTGATGTAAACCTAGTTACAGTACCAGAGAATTGCAATATCACTGGAAAATTGGTTGTATACAAACCATGGGAGCACAACATCTACGATCTGAGAGAACACATAGGGAAAACCGTTACGATTGAAGCCTATGTCCGCGACTGTCTTGTAGGTGTTAAAACAGACTGGAAGGGCAATTATGGGAAAGGAAACATTGGTCGCCTTGCTGCGGGAGGACACGCTTCTCACGGATACATCACAGGTTCCGCCATGGGAATGCGAATCGATGCAGACAATTGCCCTGATGACAACAGAGTTAGAATTTACGTTCCAGAAGGTTTCGGAGTGGGGAATTATCGCTGGTATACCGCAGACGGAACGACTTTAACCGACGAATTAGGTCAGCCATACACTGACTACTACGCCTACGTCAACCGTGCAGAGATTCAAGACATTGACTACATCTGTACGATAAAGGGATCAAATGAGAGTTGTAACGAAATCACTGTGAAGACCCGTTTGGCGAAAGAGCCTATCGTAGCGAAGTTCGACTTAACTACCGCTTGTACAAATGAGGTAACCTTTAGAGACAGTTCTTTTGTCACTAAGATCCTTCAATATAACCCTGATGAGAAATTGGTTCAGCCTGACACCATCGTCAAATGGTCTTGGAGAATCACTCCTAAAGATGGAAACACCAAAGGGGTGACAATAGAACATAATGATCTTGACTCTACCGCGGCAAAGAAGCCTATCACAGAAAAAATCGAATACGGAACAAACGGTGAGTACGAAATCACTTTGACTCTTGAGACTGTCAACGGATGTTTCCAGACTTTAACCAAAGAGTTTAAAGTACAACCTGAACAAAATCCAGAATTGAACGGTGTCCTTAATATTTGTGCAAATGAGAGTTCTACGCTTCAGGTAGGAAACCTTGCTGGTATCGGAAACCGTTATATCTGGTACAAAGGAAATGTTATCGTCCAAGACTCGACAAAAGAGGTCAACAGCAGCAGTTTTGACATTGCAGGTAATATACCAAAAAATGCAGGAAGCTACAAAGTAGAGGTATATCGCAACGAACCAGTTTATAGTGGAACAGTCGCATTGAAAGACACTTCTGTCGTTTGTATGTACAAAAAGGATTTCGATGTGACAATCAAAGAAATCCCAGTGATAGACTTCGACCCTTATCTAAAAGACGATCCTTATTACAAGTACATCGAAATCTGTAAAGGTTCTTCTGAGAGCGTGACCGTTTCTGGAACTTCAAAAGTGACAGACTCTAAAGGTAATGTTACCGAATACACCTTAAAAGACGAGAACTTCACATGGAGTACGACAGAAAGCAAAAAGACTGTTGTCTTGGGTCCGTCCGACACTACCGTCTACAAAGTAACGGCAAGCTACAACGGTTGTCGAAACATTGACTCCATCAAAGTAAAAGTTAAACCTCTCCCTAACTTTACCTTCGATGCTCCAAAGGCTGTTTGCGTCGGCTCTACCGCCACGATAGAAGAGATTAGCTCCACACTAAATCTCACTCACAAAAACAACCCTTCTACTTACGAATGGTATGAAGTTACAGGGACAAGCTCAACCGACTTGGAACAAGATGAGAAAAAGTCTATTGACATCACGTACACTACAGCAGGAGTACACAACTATCGTCTTTCTGGTCAAAACACACTTGGGTGTTCTAACACTGCCGACATCCAAGTGGTTGTCCGAGACACTCCTCAAGCCAATATTCCAGAAATCCAAGCGATTTGTGAGGGAGACCCTATCCGCATCGCAGTCTACAATGCGGACTCTGTCTCTTGGAATAATGGCATCGATAACGAAACTGACAAAATAAAGGTACCAGTAGATGCTACTGAAATCGTCAAACCGGGTGTGAAAAATTATAATTTCACAGCATACGTGTACTATGCGGACACATTCTGTATCTCTCACTACACAAGAGACCTTAATGTAAACAAACGCCCTAAAATCGAAATTGACGGAGACAGCATCATCTGTATCGGAGAGCAGTTCTCTTTGACGGCAAAAGACACTGCAAACTACGCAGGTTATGGCAACGAAACTGCAGCGACTGCCACTTTCAACTGGGGTGGAAATAATAAAGATGCGACCCTGGAGGCTTCCCCTGCATCAAGTTCATCCTATACTGTCAATGCAACACGTGGAATATGCCACTCTTCAAGAGTGGTGAATGTCACCGTGAACAACAAACCAGTCTTTGCGGTCACTCCTCAATACAAGGAGATTTGTCCAAATAACACAGACACCATCACCGCAGACTCCACGAACATGGTCAAATTCACCTTCTACACAATGGATGGTGAAAAAAGAAAAGAGCTCAAACAGGCAACCAAAGCCAATGACCCTGATAGCTTCTATATCTGCCCTCTATTCGTCGAAGATAAAGATGTAACAGTCTATGTTGAGGGTGAAAACATAAATGGTTGTGTCGACACATTCTCAACAACCATCACAGTTAAGAGCATCCCTACGCTTACCATCTTCGGAAAGAATAACGAATGTGCAGGTGCAACTGTAACCCTCAACGCAGGAGGTGCGGATCAAGGATACTACTATTGGTATCAGACTGATAAGAATGGCACACACACTGACGATCAACTTATAAAAGATGCCCAAGGAAATCATCTTTTGGATAATATCTCCATCGAACTTCCAACCGCAGACAAAATCCCTGCTGGCAACACAGATTACTACGTATATTATAAGGTGTATGGAAAAAAAGGGAAAGATGGCTGTATCGGTAACGGAACTCATAAAATAAAAGTCAACAAAGCTCCGGTTATCACTGTAAAAAACGATACGATTTGTAAGGGAGAAAGTGCGACACTAACTGCTGTATATGAAGGCGACGATGAAATTTCATGGAACTGGATGGGTCAAAACAACCAGACGAATGAATTGACAGTATATCCTCTTTCTGATCAAACTTACACCGTGACAGCCACTGTTGCAGGTCAGACTTGTGAAGGTAAAGCGGAAGCTTCGGTAAAGGTGTACTCTGCTCCGTATGTTAATATCACTGCAAATAAGACTTCTATTTGTGAGGGTGAAAACATCCAATTGAAGGCTTCTGCTGATGTCCCTATCTATAAAACGACATGGGGGTATACTCCTATTAATACTGTTTCCAATGTCACATACGGAGGAGAAATAGTTGACCCAGATAAAGGAAATAACAATTCCATCATAAACGCCAAATTATCTGATGTCACATTGTTTACTGCAACAGTAGTAAATGAGTTCGGTTGTGCCGCAATAAAAACTGCAAGTGTTTTAGTATTTAAAAATCCTGTGATTCAAACGGATGCACAAACCATCTGTGACGGAACAAACTTGGATATTTCAGCCACAGGTGCCTCTACATACAAATGGTTTAAAGATGAACAAAACGACATAAAAAATCCGGCTGGATCAACCATCACTACAGGAACTCGTCTACAAATGACAGACCAACTATTAAAGGACAAATTTGGCGCAGGCAACAGTTCTTACACTTTCTATGTCATTGGAGAAGAGAATGGATGTTATACTCAGCAAACGGTTTCTTTTGCCGTTCGTCAAAAACCTGACGTTCAAATTGCCGGAAAACATATATATTGTGTGGGAGAAACCATCGACCTTACAGCAAGCGCAACATCCGCAAATGCAGCAGAGACCGTCTACTTCTGGAGCAACGGAGAAGAAAAAACAGGGGATGGAACATTCTCTACAACGGCAACTACTGCCATTTCTCAAATCAAAGTTACGGTAACAGATGAATTCACCTGTGTGAATGAGGCAACTCACGACATCGAAGTGAAGGTCGCTCCACAAGTGAGTGTTGCAGGGGCAACGGATGTCTGCCAAGGTGAAAATGCAAATATCACCGCCGCTATCACACCAGTTGATAACGGCAATACCACCTCCTTTAGATGGAGTAAAGATAATGACCAAAGTTTCTCTTCTACAGATGCCGTTATCACACCTTCCATATCAAGTACTGGAACTGGAACTCACAAATTCACAGTAACAGGTTCGGAGGTACACAATTCAGTGAATTTCACCGGAGAGAGTGCAACTTGTTCGGCATCCGCGGAGATTGTCATTTACGAACGACCAAATCCTGTTGTCAACATAACCGGAGTTGCAACTGTATGTCCTGACAACACAGTCAACTTGTCTGCTAAAAACACGGAAAACGGAGTGATTGTAAATAGCTGGGAATGGTATAAAGGTTCGATTGCAGACGAAAACAAGCTAAACAAGAACAATAGTTTTATCACAACCGATTCAATCAAACAGAGTTCAACATTCCATGCTGAAGCGACATCTAACTACGGTTGTAAAGGCTCTCAACAATACAACATCGACCTATTTAAGGCATACACTTTTGAGATTAAACCAGACAATGTTGTTAAAAATTACAATGGAGACAACTATGTTTGTGAAGGAGACAAGTTCAAACTCAATGCAGTTGTTAAGGATGCCTCTGGTAACGTGGTTACAGATCCAGACCTTTCCAAATTCTTATTCACATGGGTACCACAAGGTGGTAGCGCATCTCAAACTACAGATTTAGAAATCGCAGCAGACCAAGAGTTCACCTTGAATGTAACCACACCTGACGGATGTGTCCTTGAACCAGAATCAATCAAAATTTTATACAAGCCGAGACCAATCGTAACCATCAGCCATACTCCAAACTTGAATTGTGTTGGCGACAACCAAATCACAGTCAAAGCACAGGCAAACAAGGATGCTGGTCAGATGGATGGTACAAAATGGGTATGGGTAGATAAAACTAACACCATCACACCAAGTGCCAAAAGCACAACTAACGACATCAGCGAGTTGGTTTTGGAAGATTTGAACAAAGCTATCACATTGGGTGTCAAGGCAACCGACATCTATGGTTGTGTCTCAATACAGGAGTTGCACCCAATCGACTTGAATGAAGCACCAGACTTGACCATCAATGGAGTCACAGCGGCTTGTGAAAACAGTAGCATCGAATTGAGCGTCTCCTCTTCCAAGGAATCCGCCCAGTCTCCAATCTACTGGACCGACGATCTTTACGGAAATACAAATCCGACAATGGCTAATGGAGTGAGAAAAGTCACAGTAACCGGAAACGGCAATCAGACATTCACTGCTGAAATCACATACAATGGTTGTACAACCACTAAAGATCATACTGTTACAATCAATTCAAACCCTGAAATCACACTTTCAAGTGTCAACGGAAAAGACTATGTCTGCCAAAGTGCAACAAAAGGATTGGATTTGAAGGTTAACGTCCAAAAAGGAAATGTGACCCAATACGTTTGGAACATCAACGACAACGGTCAGGCAACCAACACTATCATGCCGACAAATAACCCAACAAAAGTTATCGTAACAGCATACAACAAAAACAATTGCTACAACACCGCAATGTTTGACGTAAAAATTGCCCCTACTCCGATTTTGTACATAGAGGGAGAAACCAACGGAAGTCAAACCATCTGTGAAGGCGACAAAGTTGAACTAACCGCATCTTCTGAAGCAACTCTTGACAACAATGGATATAGTTGGACAACTCTTGACAACAATGGATATAGTTGGACTAATGCGGAAATCACAAACAATGCCACAACAGAAAAGGCAACCACGAATGCAATCACGGATGTAACAATTGTGAAAGTTTCCGCAAACAGCGACAAAGGTTGTCCGGGAGAGGCAATCCATACCCTCAAAACGAAACCACACCCAACATTTGACGCACCTGATGTGGCAAGCTGCGAAGGTGACGTATCTACGGTGAAAGCGACTGCAACTGCAACTGAAACTGCAGCAGACTACTACACATGGACATGGGACGAGAATGGTGTGATAAAAACGGTTACCGGATCCAACTACTCAGAAAAACTGACTGCTACGAGGAATTATCAGTTGACTGCGACCAAAAATGGTTGTACGACTGCTGGAACAACAGTTGTAGCAACAGTAAAGGAAAATCCGGTGGTTACAATTGATGCAACTAAAAACAGCGTAACTACAAACATCTCAGCAGACCCTAAATTTGAGTTGTGTAATAAAGAGACTGCTTCAATCGCTTTATCAGGTGGTGCTGATAGCTACACATGGTCTACTCACCCAACCTTAAATGCTAATGGAGGAAGTGCGGACATCACACCTACCACAAACGGTACGTTAAAGTATTCGGTTACCGCCGCTAAAACATACGAAATAGACGGAAACAATTTGACTTGTAGCACGCCTGTAGAAATCGAGGTAAAGGTAAACCCTCTACCAAATGTGAATATCAGTGGCGACAACAATGTATGTTACGGAGAGAAAGCAGAACTTAAAGCGAATGCTACGTCCGTGACAGACATTACCCAATACAATTGGCTACAAGGTAATTCTGCAGCGAGCGGAACTGCCCTAAACGAGTCGTTCACAACTAACGCACTCACAAGCAACACCAGCGTCAAGGTGAGTGTGGAAGATAAGAACGGATGTAAGAACACCTCTGCGGACTACGCTATTAACGTGAAACCTCAGATCAATCTTACCGGATTGGATAATTTATCAGTCTGCGACAACGGTAGCCTTACCATAGTAGTCGGAGGAGCTTCTTCTATCGAGTGGAAAAACGCAAATGGTTCAACCATCATCACCACTGGTCCTTCAAGAACCCTTTCTAACATCACCAAAACCACAACAGATAATGGAGTGGACTACGCTGTCTACAACATTACAGCATGGAACAATGGATGTTCAGTTGACGCTCAGGTGAAGATCAAAATCAATCCAAACCCTGTCATCACATTCGACACTAACAAGGCAGGAAATGTCTTTGCTGGACAAAACAAGAGCTGGATATGTTTGAATGACCAATTTGAAATAACTGCGAAATCGAACCTTGCAAGCACAACATTCAAATGGAATGTGAATGCTAACGACGAAGAAACATTAAGTTCTACTCCATCTTACGATGTCACATACAGAGTGAACGCAACCAGTCAAGAAGGTTGTCAGTCTGAAAGTGCATGGGATGTAGAGGTTAAACAAAAACCATCCATCACTATCAACGATAAGGTGAATGGTAATGGAAGTGTCTGCAAAGGCAATTCAATCAAATTGACCGCCGCAGGAGCAAAAGACGATGACTCTTACTCATGGGAGGTCGGTTCAACCTCTATCGACGCAACAACTAAAAACTACATTTTGGAAGTTGCTCCGACAACTGAAACGACCTATACAGTTACCGGAAAGAATGATTTTTGTCAAGCAAGTGCCACCTTTAAAGTGACTGTAAACACAAACCCTACTTTTGATTTTGAAACTGTCGCTTCTTGTGCAGGAGAAACCAACACCATCAAATTGAAGGATTTCGCCTCTACAACGAATACCACATTCGCATGGGAATGGTATAACTACGATGCAAACAACAACTATACAACTCCTCTTGGAACATTGGCGAACGCTACTTCCCTCACCCAAACATTGAGTGAGAGCCGTCGCTACAATGTCACTTCCTTGAACAACAAAACAGGCTGTACATTCACGAAAGATGCGGTGGTAACCGTCAACCCTCTCCCAGGAATCACCGTTGAAGGAGGGAAAGTATGTAGTGGTTCAGCAATCACTTTGACTGCTTACAAAGCTGACGTGTACGACATCACTTGGAAGAACTTGAAGACAACAATAAACGGAAACTTGGCAACAGCAACTGATACTCCGGCATCTTCTACAACCTACACAGCAGTTGCAGAAGACAAAGTTACTCATTGTAAGAAAGATTTCACCGCAACAGTGACTGTTAATCCGTTGCCAATGCCACAAATCATTCAAGAGGGAGCGGCATGTGTGGGAAACACAGTGAAATTGCACCCTTCCGTTCTCGCACAAGGAAACTTCACCTACACTTGGCAGGATGCAAACGGCAATCAGATTACCAGTGGAGGAGATCTCTCCATCTCCAATAACGTACTTTCTGTGAAAATAACAGAAAAGACGAGTGACAATCTCTCCTTCCAACTGAAAGTTGTAAACGTTGACACTCATTGTGAGAAAACAATTACTCACGATCTCAGCAAACTCACAAAACCAGTCATCACAATGTTGGGAGACATCAACCGTTGTAATGATGGCACAGAAGGAACAATCCGTCTTTCTGGTGGAGACACATACAAATGGACGAGCGAAGACGACTTCGTCGGCAGTTCTTTCACTGAAACGATAGACTACTCTACTTTGGAAAAAAAGAAGAACGGAGTAAAATACAAAGAGTATAGTGTCCATGTAACATCTGGCGTATGTGAGGCTGATACGATTTTGGAAGTATTCGTAAACGATCTTCCTACTGCTAAAATCACCACAACAGATGGAATCTATGAAGAGGGTGAAACCACTATCTGTTTGAACGGTTCTGCTGAATTAAAAGCGGTGACCAATGCTGCTAATCCAAGCTACTCTTGGACGGGAGGAGAAGCTAATCTTAATGTTACAGCCACCTCTCTTCGTGACATCTCATACGCTCTTTATGTAACAGATGGCAATACTAAATGTAGAAGCGAGCAGGCAAACTTTACCGTTAAAGTGCAAGATTTGCCGAAGATCGAAATCACAGGTTCTTCTGCTATCTGCGACGGGGAGACTGTAAAATTGGAAGCAAAAGATAACTACAGTAGTTATCAATGGGGTTACATTGACTCAAATGGAAACTTCCAAGCATATACAGGACAAACAGACAAGACCTACACCAGCGGTGAACTGAATAACAACATGACATTCGCATTAAAGGCGACATCTAATGACGTGTTGAAGTGTCCTAACCAAGGTGTATTCGACTTGGTAGTAAAACCTCGTCCGACTCTCGCTTTGAATACCCCATCCGTTTGTGTAGGAAAGAGTGCAACAATCACTGTAGACAAGACAACAAGCAAAGCTGATGAGTATTACTATAGTGCAGATGGCAATAAATACGATGCTACACAATCTTTCACAAACTATTGGACTTCTCCGAACACGTTGGATAATGCTACCCAAACCTACTCATTCAACTTCTTCGCCTCTTTGGATGGTTGTGTAAGCACTTCTGCCACAAAAATTGACATCACGCCTAATGTGCTTCCTGAAATAGGAATAACCGCACCTAACGCAGTGTGTGCAAATAACAATTCTGTGACACTTAAGGCAACTGACAAAAACGGTGGTGCAAATACTAATTTCACATGGAACTGGGGAACATCTACAGTACAAGGAGCGACATTAAATACGACAATTTCTTCACAAACAACATTCCGTTTGACTGCAACCAACGAAAAGGGCTGTACCAACTCAGCGACTCATGCGATTAAAGTCAACACTCCTGCAACTATCACAATAGACAGCAAGAGTGAGGTTTGTGAAAACGAATCTGTAACACTCACTGCGAACAACCTTGCAGTAGATGATTTGGGTTCAAACATCAAATGGGACATTAAAGATGCGAACGGAGACGTTGCTGCAAGTCGTCTTTCTATGCAAGGAAACAAAGTGGATATATCTGGAATTACTTCTACGATCACTGCCAAGGTATCTGGTGTTGATGCAAATGGTTGTGAAGCAGCGTCTCCTGTAGCGACTATTGGTGTGGTAGCATTGCCGACCATCGACATCACACCTGCTAATGCAGTGGTTTGTCTTAAACAGACATTGAAATTGACAGCGACTGGTTCTACTGGTTCAACCATCGAATGGCAAGGTGGAGAAGGAGCAGGATTCCTCGACTACAACTTCATCAGAAATACAATGCCAACAGATGGCAAAGAGGAACTTACAGTCACAGCCTCTATCACAACCAAAGAGGGTGATGTTTGTAAACAAACTGAAAAGAAAGAAGTGACAGTCAACGCACTCCCTAACCCTACTCTCGAAGGACTCTCTTTCTGTAAAGGAGGACAATCAGAGATTTCAGTTATAAAAGGTGCTAATGATGAAAACTACAAGTCTTACCAATGGGAAGGAAGTGCTGCGACATCAGACAAGTTGACAGTATCAAAGGCTGGAGACTATACTGTTGTCGTAACTGACAAAAACAATTGTGCGAATAGCGCAACCATCAACATTCAGGAACTCGATCTTCCAATCATATCCATCACTCGTGAAGATATTGATTGGACGGACGACAATACCGTATGTGCAGGTGACAATATAAAATTGACGGCTTCTTCTACGGATTCTTATGATGATCTTGGCGATTTTGTTTGGAGCAGCGGCAATACCCAATTGAATGGTTCTGGAACAAAGAATGAGACGATAGAAGTCTCCACCAACAGCCACAAAGATTTAGATTTCAAAGTGGAGGTTACAAAAAAATACACTGTCAACAATAAGAGCATCGCTTGTACCAACTCGGCGACATATACTGCAATAGAGAAACCCCTTCCTGATTTCACACTTTCTGCAACTGAAATCTGTGCAGGAAACACTTCTCGAATCAGTGTCACTACCGTCACTCAAGGCAACACTTATGAATGGAGCTGGAAGGACAACAATAACGTAGACCAAACCCATAGCGGAACTTATAAAGATGTGCAGTTGACACAACCTGTGAACTTCTCTATTACAGCGACTTTGGGTCATTGTAAGGATGTAAAGACAATCACCCCAGTGGTTTACCAAAACCCGACATTGGACGATATTACGGATAACGGTCTTTTGCCTGACAACAAACTTTGCTTTAACCAAACTGCAAGTTTAAGCACCAATGCACAAGCTGCCCAAGGATTGACTATCGCTAATTACGAATGGACCGCTACTCGTGACAATGGAAGTATTAAATCTAAAACCGGTAATGCGACAGACATCGTTCCCGGATTGTTGGGCGCACGCACCTATACTGTGACAGCAACCGACAACAAAAACTGCTACACTAAAAAGTCTATTGATGTAGAGGTTATCGCCGCTCCTGAAATCATCGTGAAGGGGGCAACTAACATCTGTCCAAACACCAAAGCTGATTTGTCTCTTGACAATTACGATAAGGGCATCGTTTGGTATGAGTATGACGCGAACGCTACAGACAACAAAGGAGCGCAAAAACACGTTGGACAACATTTCCAACCAACCATCAACCAAGACGTAAAATATGTTGTGACAGCATTAACTACAGAAGGTTGTAAAAAATCTAAAGTGGTGGAATTGACCGTAAAAGCTGAGCCTACCCTCAAATTCATCGGAGAAACCAATATTTGTCAGAACAGTTCTGCTCAAATCACACTTTCTGGTAATATCGGAGGAAAGAACTATTTACAGGATGCAAATCGTTCGTATGACATGAACGCCCCTGTAACTTCGTTGAAACTCTCTCCTACCAAGGACACTACATACATAGTAAAAGCAGTCTCTGCTGAGGGTTGCGAAAAAGAATTTAATTTAAATATTAATGTTCTCGCCTTGCCTTCTATCACTATCAACGGAGAAGTAAAAGGTGAGTCCACAATCTGTAAAAACGACCCTAATGGTGTGAAGATGACAGCTGCCGGAGGAGATAGAGATGGTTATGTATGGAAAAACCGCTCTACCGCAGAATTTATCACTCAATCTCCGAACACTCAAACGGAATACTATGTCGTAGGTAGCCAAAAATACTCTGGCAACACCAGCGAAATCGTTTGTAAAGATACTGCATTCCACACAATCAACGTAGTGGATCGTCCGGTTGTCGAGATTGAACCGGTGGCGAAAACTTGCGAGGATTCTGTTGCGGTTATTTCTCTCAAAAATGCTAATGCTAATTACTCCTACACTTGGGAAGACCCTGCCGGAAATGTTATTGCCGGCTCAGCGAACAAGAGCTCAATCGATATTACTGTCGGAAATGCGGCTTCATACAATTACAGCGTAGTTGCAAGCCAAACAACAACTCTTGCAAACGGTTCAAATCTGACATGTACCAACAAAGCGACAGCAACGGTTGAGACAAAACCAAATCCAGTCATCACAATTCCAGCTGTCAACACGGTATGTTTGAACGACAATGTGACAATCTCTGCAAGTTCTAACCTCGCCTCTTCTTCTTTCAGCTGGAAAGAGATTGATAATCCAGACAGACCTAATGTTTTTGCAACGACAAGTACAATTACAGAGAAAGTCGATAAAGAAAGGACATACCTCGTAACAGTAGACAAAGATGGTTGTACTGCAACAAAACAGGTGTCAACGTCTCTACACCCTCAACCAACAGTGGTGGTTACGATCGAAAACGATCCTAAGGGCGACAGCATCATCTGTTACAACGAGACAGCAAAGTTGAAAGCGACGGCTGATAATGGTACTGCTAACTACACTTACCAATGGAGTAGCAACTATCTCAGCGAAAAGGACGGTAATGTGGTTACATCGCTCAATTTGAATAATACCAACACTCCATACAAGTTCACTGTTACCGCAACGGACAAGAACAATTGTAAGGCGACAAGCAGCATTGATGTAAAAGTTAAGAAAAATCCTGTCATCACAATTACAGGAGACAATAGTGCTTGTGCAGACGGAGAGGTTGTTCTTTCTGCCTCTGCCATCAACACCAATAATACTGCTATCGATTATGTCTGGAAAGTAGATGGTGAAGCATTGCAAGATGGCGAGTATTCGTTGAACACCACAAAGGACGAATTGACCCACAAAGTCAGAAAAGACTTCCATGTGACTGCAGAAGGAATAGATGGATATGGATGTCCTGCAACCTCCAACACCTTTGCCGTTTCTAAGAAAAACAATCCTCAATTGTTCTTCTCTGGAAGACGCGAAATCTGTTATGGCGAAGAGACCACAATTACTGTTTCAGGTGCGGGAGCCGACGACAACAACTATAGTTGGTATGTTAAAGATAACGGTATAGATAAAGCGACAACAGGAAGAAGATCAAAGACGTTCAAAGTTGGTGATGGTGAAGATTATGCTGGAACTTATCACGTAATCGGTAGAAACAACTATGGTTGTGAAACAGACTCTGCAATCACTATCAAGGTCAACGCACTTCCTGTGCTAACCATCAATGATATGAACAATGGTAGCACTGCAATCTGTGAAGGTCAAAATGCAATATTGAAAGCAACCGATAATGTAAATTACCTATATTCATGGAGTACAAATAGCTCTGCAAACTCCATCGATGTTACACCAAGCATCTCTACTGTCTACAACTTGCGTGTAACTGATACGACGACAAATTGTAGCAACAATGACAAATACACTGTCAATGTCCACAAATTGCCTACCGTCACTTTGAGTTCAGACCCTATGATTTGTGCTGGAGAGGATCTTAAAGTGGTGGCAACTCCGACTGACGCAACTGCAGCTCCTGACTCTTACTCATGGAACGGAGGTACTGCAAGTGCGAATGGTACTTATTTAGTTAATAATTACAACACTGTTGGAGATGGACAAGACATCACATTAACGACCCAAAAAACTTATAACATCACAACTAACACTAAGCTGACTTGTGAAGCGCAGACTTCAACAAAAGTTAGTGTAAAGGAGAACCCAACTATTGCTGTCAAGGTGGATCAAGACTATTGTAAAGATGAGAAAATCATTCTTAACATAGAGAAAGGAAACACCACTGCCACTAAATTCATTTGGGCTAATGGTCTTCAAGAAACCTCCAACGAGAAATATGAGGTTACTAACGTCCAAATCGGGGTCAACCAATTCGAAATCGTTGGTGTGAAGGAGTATGTCGAAAGCAACACAAGCAAGAAGTGTTATGATACGACAACAATCTCCACAATGGTTTACGCTCTGCCAGAAATCGAGATTGATGGCCCTGCGTTTATATGTAAGGAGACGGACACCAAATTGTCTGCTAAAGATGTTTCTGGCAACGTAACTCTTGCCAACACATACACATGGTCTCCTAACTCAACTACTGTAGAAACCGAAAAGGATGAGAATGATGTGATCGTATCAACCATTGTGGTTCCAGCTCCTACTACAGAATACACCACCTACACTGCACAAGGTTCTTTTGAGACAGCGGGAGGCAAAACATGTTCAAGTTCAGCACAGTTCATACTTTCAAGTTGGGAGAAACCTTCGTTTACCATCAAGGGTAACACTCAAGTTTGTGGTGACTCTACTACCATTCTCACAATCAATGGTGGAAACAACTTGAAGAAGATCAAATGGTATAACTTCACGGAAAATGGTGTGTCAAAAGACGAAAATGCGGAAGTTACCGATGATGATATAATCCACGAGTGGAACAATACAGGAAGTGATGACCAATCATTTAAGATTAAAATCACAACTGACACCGTCCTTAAAGTGTTCGCTTGGACAACTGACAGTTGCGAGGCATTTACTACCATTTCAATTAAGAAACTTGATCATCCGGAGCTTACCATCACACGCCCTGAGGCAGTATGTTACGGTACAAATGCGGACATCAAAGTTAATGGTAATGTGGTGAAGTATCAGTGGGAACACAACAAGAACCTCACATCCAACTCAATCGACCCAATCATTACGAAGGATTCTGTGTTCATTGTTCATGCTTGGGATCAAAACGGTTGTCAAACTGATTCTGTCATCAAGGTAGGGGTTAATAATTTGCCAACTGTTGCAATTGCTGCTGAGGATGCAACGACGGGTGCAAAATTGACAAACAAAGATGGTCAGACTGAGGTTTGTTTCAGCAACGAGGTCAAACTGACTGCCTCTTTAACACCAAACTCTACACAACCAGAGAATCCAACCTACTCATTTGAATGGTTGAATGTATCTGGTGGTACTACCGCAGAGCTTACAAAAACAGTGGAAAGCGATATGAAGTACACTGTTAAGGCGACTGACGGAAATGGTTGTGAGAACTCTGCTACTATCAATGTGAAGATGAATCCTCTTCCTGAATTCTCAGTTGAAGGAGCAAGGGTTTGTGAAGATTCAACAACAATCATCACTGCCAACAACAACACAACGGATACCTATTGGTACAAGTGGAATAACGCGACCGACTTTGTTGAAAGCAACAAATACGAAACACCAAAGGTTACCGCTGACGTTACCTACAATGTTGAAGCAAAGAATACTAAGACAGGTTGTATCTCAAAACCGAAGAGTTTCACTCTGACGAAAAAGGAAAATCCGGAACTGACAATTTCGGGTCAAACAAAAGTATGCTACAACAATCCTGCAAAGTTGAGTGTAAGCAACTCCGCAACTTCTCCATTCTCTACCACATACGTTTGGATGGGTGATGTGAGCAAGACGGGAGCGACCTACACAACCGAAGGAATTGTAAAAGAGACCAAATTCTCCGTCACAGCGACAATGGAGGGTTGTTCGGCTACCGCAACTGTGGTAGTTGACACATTCAACACTCCTATACCGAAAATCAATGGTGGAGCCGAAAAAGTGGTTGTCTGCAGCCAAGACGGGGTTGTACTTAATGTCTCAAATGCCGGAAACTATGTCAATAATGGCATTGCTGAGTACCGTTGGGATTCAAAAACCTCACTGACAAACGCAACCTACACTTTCACTCCAATGGAGGCAAGCGAAGTTCACTCTGTTGAGATTACTGATGGAAATGGATGTACAGCTGTGGATGACATCAACGTACAAATCCAATATCGCCCATTGTTTGAGGTGAAGGGAGAAACCGTATTGTGTACCGATTCGGTTGTGGAATTGACAGCCACTCCTCTCATCGCAAATGCAACTTACTCTTATGTATGGAAAAATAAGAATAATGAGGTGATTGGTACAACTTCGGGTACAAATAACGAAAATTTCAAGCTCGACAGAAAGTGGTTCACTAAAGACACCACCATTTATGTCACGGCAACCGACAAGACTGGTTTGACTTGCGACAGTACAGTAGAGGTAAGACTTACAGCAAAACCTAATCCTGTAATTGTTCCTATCAATGTTTCAACAGAAATCTGTAGTGGTGAAAATGCAATCTTCACTATCACTCAAGATGATGTGGACTATGTTTGGGCTAAGAAGGAAAATGACCAAATGGTAACTATTTCCAACGGACGCAATCTGATTGCGACCATTGAGAAGGATGAGGTCTTCTATCTGAAAGTCACCAAGGATGGTTGTGAAAACACAGACACATTCAATGTGAAGATGTTGGAACTTCCTACCATCAACGTTGAGAATGTAACAATCTGTTACAGGGAGGATGCAAAACTCTCTACAGAATCAGGTGTATCCAACGGAAATATTGAAAAAGCTCAATATACATGGTTCAATATAACTGCTAATGAAGATGTAAAAGACGAAAACAACGTTCTTATCAACTCTTCTACTTTGGAAGTTAAACAACCAATGATGACCAACGAATATCGTGTGACTATCACCGATGTCAAGGGTTGTAAGAAGGAGGCATCTGCGACATTGACAGTCAACCCATTGCCAGAAATCGAACTCAGCTATCTAAAGGAAGCTTGTGAGTCTGAAGAAGTAGTGATAACTGCTAAAAACCAATCTTACAGTTACAACTGGGATGGCCAAAAAGAGAATGACCAATATGTGTTCTCAGGCGATTTCAACCACGCTTACACAATGGGCAATGGACAAACGTCCGACTTCAAAGTCCGCGCTGTCACCTCTAATAATTGTGTTGACTCAATCGACTTCTCTATCAATGTAAAGAAGAAACCTATGCTTCAAATCACTGCTGATTCAGTATGTAGAAACAGCAAGGCTACTTTCATGGGTCACAACAAGGATGCACGTTACACATGGTATGACAACAATTCTAAACAAAACGTGTTAGGAACAGGTAGCTCCTACACCACTCTTCCGATAGAAGGCGAAAACGCAGAATACTATGCAGTCGCAACTATGGGTGGTTGTGAAAAGGACTCTGTTGTTAACGTAGGAACTCGTCCTCTTCCAGAAGTGACAATCATTGGTTCTCCAGATTTGACTATTTGTAAGGATAACGAATGGGAATTGAAAATTGACACAACTGTTGCAGGTTGGTACAACGGACATAGCTACAAATGGGGCAATGGACAGTTCATCAAGAATGACACTGTCTACAATATCAAGCCTACCAATGTAGCTGGCACAACCTACACAGTAGTGGGAAGAGACACATTTGGTTGTGAAAACAAAGATGCAATCACAGTAAAACTGGAAGATCGTCCGACATTCGAAATTTTAGGAAACAAGGAATGGTGCGTCAACTCTGAAGTAACACTGAAAGCATCCAATCAAACTCTCAACTACATTTGGACAAATGAGAAAGGGGAAGAAATCGCAACAAGCATAGGCGACAAAGAAATCTCGTTCAAATTGGATAAAGACACTACCCTATACGTTATCGGTAAGAAAAACGGACGCAACGATTGTGATGTAACGGTTCCTGTCACCATCAAAGCAAATCCATATCCTGTTATCAGCCTAATCAAACAAGATCAATTTGTTTGTAAAGGAAAGTCCGCTTACATTGAAGTAAATTCAGACATCAATGCAACGTATGAATGGGAAACAGGAGAAACCACACGTTATGTGCAAACTTCTCCATTGAACGAGGAGAAAACATTTAACGTAAAAGTCACTTCAACTGCATCAACTCATTGTGCTACAGACACAAGCTTCACCGTTGGTGTATGGTCGTTACCTGATATTGCCGCAGATGATGTCGAAGTATGTAACGGAGAGGCTGCAACACTCGTTGCAACAAGTACAACTTCTAACGTAACATTCCGTTGGAAGAACGCTACAACGGATGGTGATACTTTTGTGACTCCGAACCTCACCAACCCTACAGAGTTCTTTGTAACGGCAACAGACAAGAACAATTGTCAGAGCACAACAAGCGCGAAGGTTGGCATCAATCCATTGCCTTCATTCTCTCTCAATGCAATTTCTCCTGTCTGCCGTGATTGGGAAACTGTTATCACTGCAACTTCTAATGATGCAAGAGACTTGAAATATACATGGGAGGACAACAAAGAGTCTGACAAATACAGTGAAAAATACAGTAAAGAATACACATATACTCATGAGGTTAATAATGACACCACCTTCATTGCATGGGCAATGGATGAGAAGATGTGTAAGTCTAAGAAGGAGGTGAAAGTGAAGGTGAAGGAATTCCCAGTGCTTTCTGTCAACATGGAGAAAGACTATGTATGTTACGGTGAATCTCGCACAATCTATGTTTCTGGAGCAACGAATGGTTACATTTGGGTTCTCAACGGCAACGACACCGTTAAGACAGAGACTGGGGAGATTTACGCAAACAACTATCTCAAGTTGGATTCAGTTAAGGACAAGGTCAATGTCTCAATCACAGGTATCACAAACGCTTGTCCTACACGCATAGACACCGCCATCAAGGTTTGGGAGCTTCCTACAATCCAAATCAACGAGGTAGACCCAATCTGTTTTGGGCAGTCTGTCGAACTCTCTGCTACAGGAGGAGTATCTGGCAAGTACAAGTGGAACAACGGTTCTTCTGATGATAAGACAACAGTTACCCCTTCCCGTCCGGGTGTTAACACCTACAATGTCAGTGGAGTGGATGGAAATGGTTGTAAGAATTATGCCTCAATTGATGTCACTGTCAATGAACTTCCAAAGGTTGAAATCCTCATGGATAGCGATTACGTCTGCCGTGGCTACGAAACTGAACTGACCGTCAATGCGACTGGCAACGGAGCATTCTCTTATGAATGGCATGAGAATGGCAAAGCCATCGCTGGTGCGAAGGAAGAGACATTCAAGGCAACGATTTTCAATGATACAATCATTTGGGCGGTTGTAACAGATGTAAATACTTGTGTTGACTCTGCCTCTACTACTGTAAGGGTTAAGGAGTTCCCTGTGCTTTCTCACAGAACCAGCACTGGAAGGGATAGCGTATGTAAGGGAAGTGACATCACTCTCTATGTAAGCGGTGCGGACAACTATTATTGGAAGAATCCAGATGCCGATGGAAAACAAGAGAGCAACGCTTTTGCTATCAAGGAATTGAATGAACCTTCTACTTACACTGTAACTGGTTGGAAGAACGGATGTCCTACAGATTACGAAATCAACATTGATACTTTGCAGTTGCCAGTATTCAAGGTGGATAGCGCAATCATCTGTCTCAACCAATCTGCAACCTTAAAGGTTAGTGACAATCAAGTAGCAAACAGAGAAACATTCAATGTTAAGTGGAGACATAATGGTTCTTCTGAGATGTCTATCACAGAGTCTCCTACATCAACAAGAGATTATGTTGTAACTGGAACAGATGAATATGGATGTAAGTCAACTGAGACTGGACAAATTTGGGTGAACCAGTTGCCAAGCGATGTAAGAATTGAGTCTCTCTCTTCTGCATGTAAGGATAGTTCTCTCACATTGAATGCAATTTCAGAGTTCACTGGAACTTTTGCGTGGTTCTCTGCAAAAGACACTACTGTGGATGCCAACAGAATCAAAGACTACACAGCAGACAATAGTGGTTCTGTGGATGTGACGATCTCTTCTGACACAACATTCTACGTTGTTGCAAAAGATGCAAATGGTTGTACATTCATGACAGAAAAGAAAATTGCAAAAATTGACCACCCTATCCTCGAATTCATCGGAGATACTGATATTTGTGAAGGCTCAAGGTCTTCTATCTCCGTGAAGGGCGCAAGCTCATACTTGTGGCACATAGACAATTCGATGAAGAGTTACCGCACTGACATCATCACACATGATACTACTTTTGTGGTAACAGGAACTTCTAACGGATGTAAAACTACAGATTCCATCAAAATCACAAAACTCGATTTGCCTAACATAGGTGTCACAATGGAGAAAAACGGAGTTCCTGCAACTAAGAACGAGATCTGTAAGGGTCAGGAAAAGATAACTCTTATTGGAACAGGTGGTGTGGATGGAAAATACTCTTGGAGTACGAAAGAGGCTACAGATAACATCACTGTTTCGCCTTCCGACACTACCTACTATCGAGTTACAGGAAAGGGTGAAAATGGTTGTGAAAACTACTTCGATACAGTGGTTATAGTAAACAAACTTCCTATCGTTTCAATCGAAGCAGTGGCAAATATTTGTCATAACGACCCATTTGAACTGACTGCCATTGTAGCGAACAAGGATGCTATCAACTCTTATGAATGGGAAGGATTCAATGAAACTTCTGATAAGGTAGAGACCGCAATCACCACACTTGAAGACAAAACGTACAAAGTGACAGTGACCGACACGAACGGATGTCACAACACCGCTGAAAAGTTGGTTAAGGTAAAACCTTATCCAGAGTTGAAAATCACGGCTTCTCCGCAAGCGGTATGTTACGGCAACTCTTCTGTAATCACTGCTGAGGGTGCTAATAGCTACTTCTGGCGTGAGAACTCGTTCTCAACAAAGAGCTTCACTGCAACAAACATCACACAAGATACAACCTTCGTTGTGGAAGCAACCACCAATGGTTGTACAACGATCGGCTCTATTCAATTGACCGTTAATCAATTGCCTGAAATTTCAATTGCTAACGAGAAGGGAGAAAAAGACACTATCTACATTTGTCGTCAGGATAGTGTGAAACTTACCGCAGATGGTGGTGTGAGATATTTGTGGAACACGAACAGCGAAAATAGAAGCATTATTGTAGGGCCATTGGTTGAAACCCAATACACAGTAAGAGGTTGGGACAACAACCAATGTGAAAACACTGCTAACATTTTGGTTAAGATCAATCCTCTCCCTGAATTCACAATTGAAGGTCCAAACCTTGTTTGTGAAGGACAACAAGACTCTTTCTGGGTGAACTTCAATGGAGAAAGGGATTCTAAGTACACATGGTTGAGCCACTCTAATTTTGTGAGCGATACACTGTATACTGCGATCGACAAGGATGTCACCCTCAAGGTAGAGGCAGTCAACCAAGAGACTTCATGTAAGAGCATCGTGTCCAAAACGGTTAAGACCAAAGCATTCCCTATCCTCAATATCACAGGAAAAACCAAGATTTGTGAGGGAAGTGTTCTTAACTTGACCGCAAATGGTGCTGCTACATATACTTGGGCAAACCAAATAAATATGGATAGTCTGTTGAGCGAGTCAAACATCTTGATGGATTCAATCTTTGAAGACAACAATTATGTCTTGAGGGGAACTACCAACGGATGTACTTCTGAAATCGTAGTACCTGTCCAAAAACTTAATTTGCCAAATGTTGAGATTACTGCAACCGACGACACTATCTGTTACGGTGAGACTACTATTTTGTCGGGTACTCAAGGTCTTGCATTCTACATCTGGAGCAGCGGTTCTTCTAAGAACCAAATAACCGTGAAACCAAATTCTACAACATGGTACTATCTCACTGGTAAGAACGTCAACCTTTGTGAGGCAAAAGACTCTATCGAGATATACGTGAATCCAAAACCAAATGTCTATATCTCAGGAGATATGGAGGCTTGCGAAAACTCACCTGCAAAAATCACTGCAAAGGGTGCTCACATCTATAAGTGGGATTATGCAGGAGATCAGACAGGTAGCACTGATAGCATAGTCCAACCAACCATCAGCCAGACGGAGACCTTCACAGTGACGGGTACGGATACTATCACTCTATGTTCTAACACTGCTTCTTGGCAAGTAAGAAAGAACAATATCCCTACTATAACACTCACTGCTCCGGATAAAGTCTGTGAGGGAGAAATCGCCTCTATTACGGCGACGGGTGCTAATAGTTATGTATGGACGAAGCAAGGAGCGCCTAATGACACTCTTAGTGTTAACAATACGCTGACCGACACCCCTGAAGGAACTTCTATCACATACAATGTTTCTGGAACATCCAACAATTGTGTGGCAGATACTTCTATAACCATCGCAATACTAAGTAAGCCAGTAATTACCATTGATCCAGATAATAACTTCATCTGCAGCGGTGATAGCATGGTGCTTACTGCAACTGGGGCAGACATGTATGTATGGAGCACAGGAGACACTAAAGATAAAATCAAAGTTTCTCCATACTCTACTACTGAGTTCACATTGACCGGTACAAGCAGCAATGGTTGTACAAACTTGGGTAGGATAGTCGTAGATGTTAGATCATTACCTTCGTTCATCGTTTCTGGAGAGCAAGAGGTTTGTGAAAATGAAAGTGCTACCCTTTCTGCAACGCCAAGCGTTGAAGGTACGCAATATCAATACTTCTGGTCTTACGATGGAAATGAAGGAGAAACAGGCGATCAAGTTGAAGTGATAGTTGATAACGACAAAGTGGTTAAGGTTCGTGCAGTTGACGATTCACAATGTGAGGCAATCGTTGAATATCCAATCAAGAAAAAGGACTTCCCAGTTGTCACATTCATCGCTCCAACTACAATCTGTGAGGGAGAGCAACTCAGCATCGCCGTGTTCGGAGCCAACACCTACGAATGGAGTACAGGTTCTAAAACAAACCAAATGGTTACGATTCCGGAATACGTTGGTGGCAACACCTATCGTTTGAAAGCTTCCTTGAATGGTTGTGAAATCGACACATCCGTAACTGTTGAAGTTCTTGAAAAACCAAACGTCAAGATTGAAGGTGTCAACGAACTTTGTAGCGGAGAGACATTGGAATTGACGGCTACGGGTGCAAGCACCTACGTTTGGAGTAACGGTCTCTATAAAGACAAACTCGTTACTAATCCGAGCATCACCACAACATATCAGGTGACTGGTATTGCGGAGAATCTCTGCCGCGACAGCGTTGAGTACAAGGTAATCGTGAACCCTCTGCCTAAATTCAGCATCATCAGTGCTGATGAGGTTTGTACAGGAACAGAACTGGTCGCACGAGCATCTGGAGACGCAACCCTTTACCACTGGGGCTTCGGTTCGCGCGATTACACTAACAATACTAACACTACCTTCAACGACTCTGAAGTTAGAAAACTAATCGAAAAACCGACCTACATATTCGTCAAAGGTCAGGATGCTAATGGTTGTGTAAATGAAGTATCTAAGTACATCAAGACAATTACGGCTCCAGAGATCTTTGCAACAGGTAATTCTAATGTTTGTGAGGGAGACAGCGTAGTGTTAGTCGGACAAGGTGGAGAAGAGTACATTTGGGAACATACTTGGGCAGAGACTCACACATTCAATGGACAAGAGGTTACTTATGAACAGACTAAAAAACATGAAGGTGCGATCTTCCAATTCACACCGAATGGTACTGATAAGGTAAAGATTACAGGAACATTGGGTAAATGTAGCGGACATAATGAAGTTACGATTGCAACAAAACCTCGTCCTGAAATTGCCATCAATGGTACGACAGACATCTGTGCAGGAAACAATGTAAGTTTGACCGCAACGGGTGCAGACACCTACTTGTGGAATACTGGACACACCACGGCTTCCATCTACGAGCCTATCAAGAGAAGTAACAATTTCGTTGTGGTGGGTACTGCCTACAACGGATGTACTTCAACCAAATCTGTCTATGTGAAGGTTCACCCTCTTCCTACTGTTAAAATTGAGAATCAGTTCTCTTCTGGTTGTCCTGAAATCGGAACAACATTCCAATTGGCAATCAAGGACACTTCTCTCAACTGCAGATGGGAAAGCTTCCCAACAAACAACGACATCGATGGTTGGGATACTGACACTGTAAAGGCAACCCTCTTCCACGAAACTACCGTGGTGGTGTCTGCTACAAATGAATACCAGTGTGAGAACACCGACACAATAGTGTTGAAACCTCTTGAGTTCAACCCTATCATCTTTGATGTTCAACCTCGTATCATCGACGAAAACAACCCTATCATCACACTTAGCGGAGATTATCCAGAAAAGAGTGATTGGGTATGGTCAATCAACCGAACAGAAGAGATCGACTTTGAAATTGGCGTGGAGACGAACGATACTGTTCGAGGAAGCTATACTAAGTACACCTTCCCTAACACCTACGAAAAGGATTCGTTCCTTGTCGTAGCTGCAGCGACCGACTCTTTAGGTTGTACATACCGAGGTGAGGTTTACATCCACACTTGGAGAGACTCTTGGGCTCCTTCTGCCTTCTCGCCAAACAACGACGGCATGAACGATGAGTTTGGCTTCAAAGTGCCAGACTTAGGCAATCAGAATGCAATTGAGGAGTTCCACTTCATCATCTACAACCGTATCGGAACGATTGTATTTGAAGGATTTAGTGCCGACGATTCTTGGGATGGAAAAGACAAAGAAGGAAAGGATTGCCCTCAAGGTGTATATGGTTTCGTTCTCACTTATAAGTGCAACTACTTAGGTTTGAACAAATCTGGTGACCAACGTGGTGTTGTTACCCTCATCAGATAGTATTGCACACTAACGATGAAGAAGAGAAGATGATATTGCCAGAAAATTTTGAAGCCAAAACAGGATTTCTGAAAATAAAACAGATTTTGCATTCACTTACCCTATCGCCATTAGGCGATGGGTGGGTGGATGCAATGTCCTTTAAAACTGAATTTGAAACGATTGTCGCAGAACTCAACCAGACAAAGGAGTTCGTCCAAATATTGAGTTCTGGTGAAGAGTTCCCTCAGGAGGCTTTCTACGATATGAGGGAGACTTTGCAAAAGATCTCTATCGAAGGAATGTTCATCGAAGAGACTGAACTATTCAATCTGAGGAGATCGCTGGACACAATCGGGAAAATCGTAATGTTTTTCAATGAGAAGGAGGAAGAGGAGTATTTTTATCTGAAAGATTTGGCAAAGGATGTGTTCACTTTTCGTGACATCATCAGAATGATTGATAGAATCTTGGATAAGTTCGGACATATCAAGGATGATGCAACTCCGGAATTGAAAATTATCCGACAAAGCATACTCAGCCTGCAAAGCAATATTTCCAAAACAATCTCTTCTATTATGAGGATTGCGCAGGAAAATGGTTTTGTGGAAAAAGAGACGAAACCTGCCATCCGTGATGGAAGATTAGTCATACCCGTCAACCCCTCTTTTAAAAGGAAAATCAGGGGAATTGTCCACGACGAATCCGCAACCGGGAAGACCGTCTACATCGAGCCAGAGGAGGCTGTGGAAATCAACAACAAAATCAGAGAACTAATTTCAGAGGAGAAAAGGGAGATCATCAAAATACTGACGAATATCAGCAACGAGCTTCGCCCTCGCATTCCTGAAATGTTGGTCTCTTATGATTTTTTAGGGCAAATTGATTTTTTAAGGGCAAAGGCACTCTTCGCTATCGACACAGATTGCACACTGCCCAAAATCACCAACGACACAATCATTGATTGGAGTTGGGCTAAACACCCAATCCTGTTTTTAAACCACCGTGCAAACGGCAAAGAGGTTGTCCCTTTGGATATATCATTGGACAAAAGCCAAAGGATATTGGTCATCTCAGGACCTAATGCTGGAGGAAAATCGGTCTGTTTAAAGACTGTCGGACTTTTACAATATATGTTGCAGTGCGGAATGTTGGTTCCACTCCACCCCTCCAGCCAAATGGGAATCTTCGAAAATATCTTTTTAGATATTGGTGACGAGCAATCTATTGAAAATGATTTGAGTACCTATAGTTCCCACCTCACCAACATGAAACAGTTTGCTAAAAACTGCAACGAAAAAAGTCTGCTGTTGGTTGACGAGTTTGGTAGCGGAACCGAACCTAAAATAGGTGGGGCAATCGCTGAAGCTCTTCTGAATCTATTTAATGAAAGGAAAGTTTTCGGTGTCATCACCACCCACTACACCAATTTGAAAAATTTCGCAAAGGAACACGAGGGTGTAATAAATGGTGCGATGTTGTACGACCGCCACAAAATGAGTCCTCTCTTTAAATTGGAAATCGGAAATCCCGGCAGTTCGTTTGCCATTGAAATTGCCAGAAAAATAGGACTACCTGAGAGTGTCATCCAAGAGGCTATCAATCATGTGGGAGAGGACTATGTGAACATGGATAAATACCTCCAAGACATTGTCAGAGACAAGCGATATTGGGAAGGCAAAAGACAAAACATCCGACAAAAAGAGAAGAAGATCGAGGAGTTGGAAGAGAGGTATGAAGAAGAACTCTCTGCCTTATCCAAACAACGGAAAGAGATTCTACGGGAGGCAAAATCGGAGTCTGAAAGAATACTTTCTCAAGCCAATGCCGCCATCGAAAATACTATCAGAAAAATCAAAGAGAGTCAGGCGGACAAGGAGAAGACAAAGGCAGCTCGTAAAGAACTCGAAAAACTGCAAAGGGAGAATGAAGCTTTGACAGAGAAAAAGCATGAAATCGACCAAAAGATCGACAGAATCAGACAACGAGAAAAGCCGAAAAAGGAGAGTGCAAAATCTACGGAAGAACCTCTTTTCAGGGTGGGTCAAAATGTAAAGATCAAAGGCCAGTCGAATGTCGGTTCTATTTTGGAAATCAAAGGAGAGTCGGCAACCATCGCTTTTGGTTTCTTAAAAACCTCTGTCCAGCTTAACAAGTTAGAGGTCGTAAGCAAGAACCAGATAAAAAAAGAACAAAAGAAATCGAGCTACGTCAGCGATCAGACCATCAAGGACATCCACAAAAAGAATCTTAACTTCAAACGTGAAATTGATGTTCGCGGAATGAGAGGCGACGAGGCTTTGCAAGCAGTCTCCTATTTTATCGACGACGCTGTCATGCTCAACATCGAACAGGTACGCATCTTACACGGGACTGGAACGGGAGTCCTTCGCTTACTCATTCGAGACTTTCTAAAAACACAGCCGGCTGTCGCTTCTGCTGCAGACGAGCATGTAGAGTTCGGAGGTGCAGGAATCACCGTGGTAAAATTCAAATAATTGACGTTATCTCCTTTTTTTTACTTCAAAAATTAACTCTTTTCAAACTTTTTTCAGAAATTTGCAAACGTAATTTTTAAAAATGTCATTTATGAAATGTAAATTTTCTTTGAGAACAATTATTGCTTCTGCATTGGTTCTTTTTAGTGTAACTTTTGCTTGCGCACAAGACAAGCCTGTCAAGTTTGGTTTCGACTTAGGTTTAGGTTATGCAAACCAATGGGGTAACGCTTATGATGCTTATAGTAAAAGTGGTATCTTCAGTTTCACCTTCGGAGCGGACGTTGACATCAACATCGCTGAGAAGTCTTTTATCGAAGTGGGGGTAAACTTCAACAGAAAAGGTTCTAAAATCAATGGACACCATTGGATTGAAGAAAACGGAGGCCCTTGGAAACTTTATACAGAAGATGACAAGACGACTGTCAATATGTTCTACCTTCAAATTCCTATCATGTACGGAATCAATCTTCCTATCGAACAAGACATCTCTTGGAAATTCATGATTGGACCTTACATCGGTGTTGGTTTGACTGGAGACCGCAGAAATGAATACACCAGTCCGAAAGTAAAAGAAATCAACGAGATACTTGGCAGAACTGAAACAGTCAGCACTTTCACCGAACACCCTATTGATTATAGTTTCAAACGCATTGATGTGGGTGCTAAAGCTCAAACAGGTGTGACAGTTGACAGAATCTCATATATGATTGCCTACGAACTCGGCTTCTTCAACACACTAAGAGAGGCTGGAATCTACGATAAAGTGAATGAAGATGATCTTACAGTAGAAAAAATCGGTTTCAACCATGGTTACAAATCAAGGAACAGCAGCATCATGCTTATTGTTTCTTTCAGATTCTAATAAAGGTTTCACAAAAACAAAAAAGGCAGAGGTTCTTGCGGATCTCTGCCTTTTTTCTCTATCATAAACTATGAAATCACGGCTCCCAACCATCAAAGATTTCTTCTCCGAAATAATCATTCTCCTCTTTTGAATGAATAGGATACCACACTTGAGCAAAAAATGGATTTCCTTTTGCAATTTCACCATAATTCCATGGTGTCGGTAAGCACTCCGGACACCAATGCCCTCCTAACAACACCAAAGCCGGAGAGGCTTTAAATTTATGACCAAATTGGCACTCCCACTCCAATAGTGTGGAGAAATCACCCTTCACCATCGTCTCACTCAGGCATTTTCCTCCGCGGAAGGCTGCGGCTGCTTTCATATCTTCAATCGTCCATTCAGAAATAGGTTTTGTCTCATCATAACCATGGTCTAAGATGATTGCCTCTTCTGAAGGATGCGATAGATCTTGATGTTTCCAATCAGGAATGTTTCTCCAAGCCTCCATCGAACCATAATAGGCAATGATACGCTCTCTTTCTCCTTTTTTTATCCAGTCTTGTGTACCCCACTTCTTTTTGTACGCCATCGGACGCATCGCTAATTTGATGATCCATGCAGGAACTAATGAAGCCAAATTGAAATACCATGGCAAAGACTCTCCCATCTTTTTGAAATATTCATCGACAGGCACATTCCCTCTAAAATGCAAATAGTCTTCCAAAACTTGCGAGTCGGAATACCATTCTCCATGGAAATTACGCAACACAAACCATTCTGGATTGAAAATCTTCTCCGGACGTGGGCAATGAATGGCATCTAATAATTTGCACTCAAATTCATAATTGCTTAAACGGTATTGCGGACCACTTCCAATATTGTAAAAGCGATTCCAAAACTCTTCCGGAACGGTATCTTCACACATATTGGCCAATACCCTACCACTGTCTTCTACAGTACACCACTCCAAAACTCCTCGCAAAGGGACGTGAAACATAATAGGGTCATAATTTTTCAAAATGGATGGGTACAAAATACCAGACTGACGAAGAGAAACCCATTTTTTTATCCCCGAATCGACAATCACACGCTCCGCAATCGTCTTACTAATGGCATAATGATCATACACGCTAATGGTTATCGGGTCTCCTGTACGTCCCCAGTGGATGGGTTCATTCCTATCAGATGTTTGTGCGACAGTACCAATATAGCACACTTTTATATCATCTGCATTGGGTTGTACGAGAACTGCCCTCGCCACATTCTCTGCTGCCTGCACATTCACCTTTCGTGTCTTGTTTGGAAAATAATCGGCAGCTGGAGAGACCATCCCTCCAACATGCAAAACATAGTCTGCCCCTTGTGTGGCCTTCTCAACATCTTCATATTTCATCAGGTCTCCCCACACAATACGGATTTTATCCGAAATAGGCTCTAACTTCTTTTTATTGACTTTACTGGGACGAGCCAATACCGTAACATCAAAACGGTCTAATCGTTTTAAAAATTCTTGCAAGCCAGCCCACCCCATTGTACCTGTGGCTCCTGTTATAAATACTCTTTTTTTCATGGCTTAAATTTTAAAATAAAAAAGTCACACCGAAAACCAGTGTGACTCTTTACGCGCTCCCTCTTGGGCTTGAACCAAGGACCCCCTGATTAACAGTCAGATGCTCTGACCAACTGAGCTAAGGAAGCGTTAACGCTTTATCTCTCAAAAGCGATGCAAAGATAGAACTATTTTCTTTTTCTACAAAAGTTTTTGTGAGTTTTTTTTGCTCAAACTGATTTTTTATCGTTATTTTTACATAATCTCAACTAAAACAAGGTGATTATTTCACATTTTCCCATAATTTATCGAATAGAATGGCAGTACGATGATATAAACCCCAAAACAATGAAAAGATACGCTAAATTATGAAGATGGTGGACAGAAAAGTGGACAAAAACTCAATAAAGTAGACAGAAAACTGGACAGAAAATTCAAAATGATACTCAAGGCTAAAAAAATGACACTCAAGAAGCAAAGGATGACACCAATAATTGATGAATGAAACTCTCTGTTTTTGAAGCAAACTTCTGAAATGATTGAATAGAGTTTTTATAAACCGTAGGGTCGTGGTTAACCCCTCGAAAAACAAAAAGCCCCGCGTGAGCAGAGCTTTTTGTATATAAGAAATAACAACTTATCTCTTCGAGTTTTAAGAACACTGTTTGATATCGTGAATATCGTGAGTATCGCCCTATAAAGTGTTGCACCAAATTTGCACCAAAATTACACCAACATTCAACGCTGTTCTGCTCGACAAATTGGAATTTGTCAATATCGATTACCATACAAAACTTTCGCTTTTTCGGTATATTTCTTTACAAACTCGGTCTTTGCGTTTGTATAAGCATCCCTGTTATGTTCGTACTTTTTCCATAAATTTAATTTCAAATCTTCGTATTCCTTGGCTACATCCGAATGCTCTATGAGATAATCCCTGAAATACAATTCGCTGTTATCTCCTGCATATCTCAAGTGCAAATGAAATACTCGCTTGGCAAATCCACTCTCCGTATATCCTTTATTAAAGGACATACCGTTTTCACTTTGCGACATACAAATATAACCGCAATTTATTATGTCCGCTTTGTAACTAAGCAAACTTCTCCCTTTTGGAATCTCCACAAGAATATCTACAATGGGTTTTGCCCAAATAGAAGGAATAGCGGTGCTTCCGATATGGCTGATTCTTTCACCCGAAGAAAAGGCATTTTTCAATAGATATTCTTCTTCACGATACCATTCTTCCCAACAATCTTTATGTTCTTCTAAGAAGATTGGGAACAACAACCAAAGCTCTTCCAAACTCATTTCTGATAATTTCTTTCCCATTATACGCTCGTCAAATTCTTATTTTCCTAACTGTTCGACAAATTGGAATTTGCAGATTTATGTCCATAGCGATGTTATAAACATTGGCGAAGCATCTTTGCTTTTTTCAAAACCACACGCTTCGTAAAACTGTAACTCATCATCATAAGCGACAACTACAATACGCATATAATCTTTATACTTTTCTTTTACCATACTTACAAGAGTTCTTCCGATCGTTTTGCCGTGATAATCAGGATCAACAAGAAGATAATGAACATAAGCATTCATTATTCCATCATCCATAACACATACCATTCCAACAAGTTTACTCCTATCCCAAGCAGAGTAAACCGTATTAAAATTTTTCATTGCAACCACAAGCTTATCGGGAAAATGCCCAGATGACCATTCAACAGAAAGAAATAGCCTTTCTAATTCTTTAGCTTCAAATTCATGGATATCTTTATATTCAATGTTCATATTATCACCTCATAAAATTCTTATTTTCCTAACTGTTCGACCTATTGGAATTTGTCAGTATTACAACTGCTTTATCTCATTGGCAATTATAGCCACGGTTTTTCCTTTGGTATCAATTTTAATAAGTAGGGTCTTTAAATTTATTTCTAAACATCGGAAAGTAATTCTCCGATAGGAGTTCTACTCTTATTTTACAATAATTTTCACAGAACGCAATCCTTTTGAGGAACGAATCTGTAAAAGATAGACACCGACTTCTAACGACAGTTTTTTCTCTACCTTCCAATGTTCGGACGGCACATCTGCAATAAAATCAGACAAAACCTTACCTTCCATGTCAACCATCAAAAAGTGGCATCGGTTCTTCTCTTCCTTTTCACACTCAATGACAAATCCATCTTTAGAAGCTTCGACCATAAACAAGCGATCGAAGTAATTTTGTAAAATAGGACGAACGCCAGATGTTTGTGGGGCACTAACACTTAAAACACCACTCTTTTTCGCCTCCGTTGCGGCATTGGAAAGTGTTGTGATGGTGAATTTAAATACTCCGACCTCTTTTACTTCTCCTTCAAACGAAACCAGTTTTTTATCATTATCAACATTACAAATAAGTCCGTTCGGCTGATATGGGTCAAAGGAGACCTTCACGGAGTCTGCATTTTCCCAAGTGTAATGGAATGGAACCAACATAGAATCTAACACGACGTTCTGCTGCGACTCTCCTTCTCCTTCTTTTACCAATATTGGCTCTTCTTGATCCACCACCAAAGTGTCATCTCCTTGCAAAAATTGAGGATAATGTTCTGAAGTGAACTTTCCGGCACCCAAAGAAATATCCCCTAAGACCGCACTCTTCACAACAATTGTATGGTTCAATTGCACCTTTGCACCATAGCCAACCGACAAAAACGGTGTAACAACCGAAGTGTCAATCTTCAAAACACCGTAATCGGCATATATTCCTTGTGCAGGAATAGCATCTGGCTGGGTTAAAGTCAAAGTACCACCTTGTAACATCGCATAACCAGAACACAAAGAAGCTCCACACTTCAAAACGAGTTCTCCATCTCCTTTTTTCACAATATCTCCATCACCCAAAATCATACCTGTCAGCGATAGGACACCATCCCCTCTCGTCACCACGATTTCCGGTGCATTTTTAACAATCATTTTTGAGTCTAAAGTTATTTCAGATGAATTTGATATGACTTTCCCGTTATCTAACACAAGTTCTGAAACATGAATATCTTCTTCCGCATTATCGATTTGAATCGCACCAGCACTATCAATCCTCATATAGGAAGAATGGTTCAAATGGCTCAATATGGCAGTCCCTTTTTTTATGAGTATAGTATCTTCCGCCGACGGCAATTCTGAAGGAGTCCAATTTTTGATATTTTTCCAGTCGTCTGCCCCTTCTACACTAAATGTGAAAGTCTCTACTTTTTTGCGATAACAAATCGTAGTTATACTATTAGCAGGTGCCACGAATTGGGTAAAATCTGAATAAGTGCCAATCACCTGACTGTAAAAATCATCTAAAGGACGTGACATTACCAATGTAGCCTGCAAATCCTTGGGTGCAAAACTGTTTATATACACCTGTTCGTCTTTGTCCGTACGATTTATCACTACAACTGTATAGGCATCCTGCTTCGGACTCTCAAAGGCAGAGACCAAAACCTTATCATTGTTGTCCGTCATGGCTTGAATGTTTCGCCAGCCTCTTTTGATGAACTTCGAGAAATGGCGTATAGCGTGATAGTCACCTTGTATTTTAAAACCATCTTCCGTCTCATAACCTTTTTCTGAAAATTCCAAGTTGATACAGCCGTCGCCAGTATCGCCCCAAATCAGATTCCAGTGAAGATAACCAACTACATGATTCACCGCAAAGGCATACGACAAAAAGCATGCTGTATAGATTGGGTCTTTATCCCAATGTCCTCTCAGAGTGCTATTTTCATCCATGTACATTGGCTTGTCGTTATAATAGTCAGTAGACAATTGGGTCATAGCCCCCAAGAAATCATCGGGATGAGCATAACGCTGATCTATTGCATCATGGTCGTTCATTCCGCTGTGATAGTAGTGGAAATTATACCCAGTCAACATGCTCTTATCAATTTTGTTGACGAATTTCTGAACGTTGTTCCACCCGATGCCTAAAACCTCCGGTCCATGTATGCCCGGACAATTCTCCATTCCTTTTATATTGTCGTAAGTCGATTTCAATGCGGAGGGATAGCCTGCATATTCTGAGGTTTCAACCTCCGTAAAGACGGTTGATTCGTAATCGGCATCACAGTCCACCTCATTCTGAATACTTATGTAATCAGGAACAATACCGACACTATGATATTTTTCTAACGAACGTCTCCACCATTTTCCAAAATCATCATAAACATACCCCCACCAATTGCGCTTCAAAGTGGCCTTTTGCGCTCCTCCACAAGTTCCGGATAAAGAATTATTAGCTTTCAACTCTGCGGGAGCAGACCATGAAGACATCGTAATGTAAAAATTATCCCCCAATCTCTTTTTCGCCTCGCCCACAATCTCCGCTTCATAAGAGAGGTCAGCGTCATCGGATTGCGCCCAATTACCGATTCTCAAAGCGGACAGTCCTAATCCGTTAAACAGAGTATCATACAGCAGTGGTTTATTTTTATGGGTGGTCAGCCAATCTAAATAATATACAATCCCCCCACCTATTCCATCAACGGTCTGATATTTTTTTGAAGGATTAATATCCAAATTCACGGTCGCATGAACACTCATCGTATTTCCCAATACAACGAACACCCCCACAAATAGCATAATATGAATGTAAATGTTCCTCATAAGCACAGCATTAATAATTCGTGCTTAAATATACATCCAATAAAATTAATAAACAAAATTTATTTTATTTTTTGCTCCCCAAACATACAATTTTCTGTTTTCCAACAATTTATCAGTATAACAAATCAAAAAATTTTCTAAAAAGAAAGCGACCTGCACTGCAAGCCGCTTTCCTCTATTTTCATCACTTCGAGCGAATCAAAGTGAAGTGTCCGTTGTAGATCTTGATTATCTCCGG
>CALFTM010000070.1 GCA_937916355.1 uncultured Bacteroidales bacterium | reverse complement strand
TTACTATGCTTCTGAGAGAATATTTGCGCTTTCGCACTTGCACATCTAAAAATTTTTCTATAACTTGCCACTGATTATCGGTGAGATCTGTTGAATAATGATTCATTTCTTTATTGTTTGATACCTTTAAAGTTACGAAAAATTATTCACTTATCAAACTGATAATCAATATTTTAAGTGTAATTTTGAGAGTTTTTTTTCAACCTCTCAAATTAGTTTTTAATTAAATTTAAACAGCTTCTTATTATCCATTCTTTTCTATTTTATTTACATTCCTTATTCTCTTTGGCAATTTGTAGGAATATTTCATATATAGAACCGGATCAATAAGTTCTTTATAGTCCTCAAAAGACTTCAATATATCAAATTGACGTAAGTATCTAAGAATCTTAATCAACGCGTCAGTGGTTATCGCTTTCCCGTTTTCGGCATTGGAAATTGTCGATCTTGAAAGACCTGTCATTTCAGAAAGTTCCCTTTGGCTATATTGCATATTCAGGCGCATGTTTTTCAGACATTCTCCTATAATTTTCAGAATAGCCTTGTCACTCATAAAGTAATCTATTGCTGCCATACATTATGTATTTTTCTTTTTTACAAAAAAATAACTTTTTTCTGTAATTTCATACAATGTAACAAAAATTAACACCATTGTTTAATATTTTATACAATAGTAATATAACAACCTGTATAAAAAGACACTCATATAACACAACAAAAAAAAACACCAAACTATTGTCTGGTATTTTACGCATTATTAGGAAAAACAAGCACTATTGATTGATATATTAGTCAATAATCCTATTTTCAACATACTCCCTTCATTTCTTCAGAATCTTTCATCGTTTTAACCTTGCCGCCTCGCCCCGATTTCCATCTTCTGAAAAATTCGAGATTTTTTTTGGCAAGTTCGTCAGACTGCGGTGTTTTACATTTTACCTTATCTGCCCTTTCAAATTCATAAAAAAATTGTAACTTTTGCTTTTGCTCTTGTAATCCATCTATTTGTGACAGACAATTATTTATTATCGTTTCTTTCATTGAAGAGTCAATCTGAAGTGTATGGGCCTTTTCTAAAACCTCATTCTGTTTTTTTATTTCATCATTCAGTTTCTGAAAAGCTTGGTACTCTGAAAATATAGAATCAATTCTTGATAAACTTTCTATATCTTTTTTTCTTCTTATTGGCAATAGATCATTACTTGTAGAATCACATGGAACTACTTTGCCCCCAACAGACAAAAGAAGATTAATCATAAAATCTAGTCTGCGGTCAACTGAATCTGTTTTATTATACTCCAATAGTTTGTCTAATACGGAAGACAGTTGAATATCATCTAAGACTCTTAATGTCTCATAAAATAACATGCCAACGGATTTATAAGCAGCAGTATCTTTCTTTTCCTTCTTTATCTGAACTTGTCTTAACTTCTCTTCTATAAAATCTCGGATCTGAGAAGCGTCTACATGATATTTTGATTTTAATTCATCAAATTCAAAATGTCCTTCCTTGTTAGTCTTAACAAAAAAACCATCAGACAGAAGCTTTGATATAATGTTCTTTGAGGATATGTTATGCCTTGAAAACTTCAGAGCATACTGAATACCTTCACTTAATGAACATCCATCCTTTAACAATGAATATATATCATAATAATCTCTAAACTTACTTCGTTGGGTTATAACATATAATTTCATGCCCAATGCATCCTGTGGAGATATTGTCTTCAAATTGTTGAGTATGCCGACCTCATTCAATACCGGAACTTTGTATTGTGGTTTATAAAATGATAATTTTACATGATTCTCTACAAAACATTCAAAATGGTCAGTTGTCGAAACATCCCCCATTTTAAAATTATCAAACTGAGATTTTAATTCAGCAACTATCTGATCAGGATTCAGCAATTTGGAATTTTCATTTCTCCCTTGAACTGTAAGCATTTCAAAGTCGAGACCCTCGCTGTATCTATGATTTAACTGCAAAGCTATGCCTGTTCCTCCACATAGGTGTAAGTTCTTTATACACTCTAACTTAGAAATCTTTTCAAATATTTCTAATGTATTTGGTGTTAATCCATTTGTCCACATACATCTTTCCTAAATTCATCAAAATTGTCCACATCAAAGATTATATATGCAAGTATTTTATTAAGGATGATATTATAATCGCTTGGAAGCATTTCTTTTATCCATACATCTCGAACTGTTTCATAAGGGAAAATATCGAAAAGCAAATCCATTTCCTCTAATTCCAAGTAGGTCAAACTTTTCACGATAAGCTCTCTGTCTGACAAGATAGTATCAAGTTCTATCCTGTATGACCATAGCGCACCCATATCGTCGAGATACTGAGTTAATGCTTTTTTTTTCTCTATAATCTTATCAGAGTCTCTCATATTTACAAATATAAAACTTAACTAAAAAAATCACTTATAAATTGTGATGATTTTTTAGAATCATAGAAGATTTGAGAGCAACATTCTCACCAATTATATTTCAGACCCAGAGAGAAATCCGGTTTGAGGTAGTTCATTCCTTTTCCGAAGAGCATGAACTGTCGAGCTTTGAGCATGAAGGACGGGAAGTGCCATGGATAAGCCTCCAGTCCATCTACAATAGTAGAAATTCTAAAATCCTTTTAGCCAATCAGTAAGGATGTAATGATAAGCATTAAACGTTGTTTCAGTCCACGTGTCCACGAGGGGCACGACCATCAGGGCGATTCACACGCTTGCGAAAATAATCGTTTCAATCCACGTGCCCACGAGGGACACGACTGCGCCATGCAATGAATGGTATTAAGGACTACATGTTTCAATCCACGTGCCCACGAGGGACACGACGAGACTTATATGCTCCTTAACACAATCAAAAAATTGTTTCAATCCACGTGCCCACGAGGGGCACGACACCGGTTAAGTAGTCTCTTACTCTCACATGGCGGTTTCAATCCACGTGCCCACGAGGGGCACGACCAACTTGACAACAACCTCAAAAAGATACAGCATGAGTTTCAATCCACGTGCCCACGAGGGGCACGACTTCAGGTTGGTAATGCCTATTTAGGTGTAAAGTTGTTTCAATCCACGTGCCCACGAGGGGCACGACACAAACTTAACATTTGTAATATATTCGAGGTTAGTTTCAATCCACGTGCCCACGAGGGGCACGACCTCGGAGCGGTTAAGTGCTAATCTCAAAAAAGCGGTTTCAATCCACGTGCCCACGAGGGGCACGACGATTTTTTAAGTTTGACAAAAGTAGGGAGGGAATGTTTCAATCCACGTGCCCACGAGGGGCACGACTTAGTTTAGCACCTCCCCTAACCCCTCCTTATAGGTTTCAATCCACGTGCCCACGAGGGGCACGACCAATACTTTTTTACGTTCCACTCCTTTCGATGGTGTTTCAATCCACGTGCCCACGAGGGGCACGACCATGGACTCTTGGAAATATTACGTTAGATGTAGTGTTTCAATCCACGTGCCCACGAGGGGCACGACGTTTTTCGTTCAAACTCTCTTTAAATTCAGTATTGTTTCAATCCACGTGCCCACGAGGGGCACGACTTATAATCAGGAGCAACTAAATGAGTACCAAACGTTTCAATCCACGTGCCCACGAGGGGCACGACACAAAAGCATAAAGATTGGGTTAGACAATGGAGAGTTTCAATCCACGTGCCCACGAGGGGCACGACACAAAAATCTTCCTCTTCGAGAGTATTTTTATTGTTTCAATCCACGTGCCCACGAGGGGCACGACAGTTTTGCTTTTGAATTTGCAAAAAGATATATCTTGTTTCAATCCACGTGCCCACGAGGGGCACGACGTTTTTAGTGATAAGTTTAACGAATATATTTTAAAGTTTCAATCCACGTGCCCACGAGGGGCACGACCCTATTAACGAGGTAGTAAACACCCAAACAGGTGTTTCAATCCACGTGCCCACGAGGGGCACGACTGTAAAATGATTTTTTAACCTTTATGCAGATGCGTTTCAATCCACGTGCCCACGAGGGGCACGACCTAATTGAAAATCATAATCTTTCATGGCTCGGGTGTTTCAATCCACGTGCCCACGAGGGGCACGACACCTCTCTTTCAATCGCAGGCAATGCACGAGTAAAAGTTTCAATCCACGTGCCCACGAGGGGCACGACCTATTGCGGTGTGTTCTTAGATATGGGATTGGGGTTTCAATCCACGTGCCCACGAGGGGCACGACGTTTTTAAAGTTTTGTGATTGTCGGCAGGAGGGGTTTCAATCCACGTGCCCACGAGGGGCACGACTCCATGCGATAATAACAATCGAGTTCATTAAGAGTTTCAATCCACGTGCCCACGAGGGGCACGACATGCCAATCTGACAACGCACCGAGAAAGTCGGAGTGTTTCAATCCACGTGCCCACGAGGGGCACGACTGTAAGCAATATAATAGACTAATAATCAAAGTGTTTAATATTGTATTTTGCGAAATACCTTTTTTTATATGTGTAAAACATTTAAAAATTTTTGAATTTGTATTAAAATGCTGATTTTCAGCAGGTGCGAAAACTTAGTATTTTTTGCAAAGCATATAATGCGCAAGTCTATATTATCAGTTCTGAATCTATTGCAAAGGTAGTTATTTTTCCGATAGATTCTATTCGGTTGTTCCAATTATTTCCTAAAAAATAAAATCTAATACTATCTAATTCTGCATCAATAATATTGACAAGTTTTGATTTCAAAATTACAAACTGAGCCTCTGTCAATAGACATTCGAAAACTGAATTTTGTACTCTGCGTCCATGGTTTACACATTCTTTGGCAACCTTTCTAAGACGTTTGTTGCCAGTTTCGGACGTTGTGTCAACATCGTATGTTATTAATACCATCATAGTTCAACTGATTAAAAAAACTGGATAATTATCTAAATCGTTCCTGACATAACGAGCCAAAAGCATCGCTTGTGCATAAGGAATTAACCCTATTGGGATTTTTTCATCTAAATACGGATGTGTTATAGTTTCCTTTTTCCTATTTTGCCATGCGGTCAAAAGGATCTTCCTGCCTGATTCTGTCATTGTTATTCCCTCTTCTCCCTGCGAAATAAACTCTCTAATGGATATTTGTCTCTTGTTTATCAATGACAAAACTAGTCTATCTCCCAGATAAGCCCTTAACTCTTCCATCATGTCGAGAGCAAGTGACGGTCGGCCTGGTCTCAGAGTATGGAAGAAACCCACATAAGGATCTAATCCTACAGTTTCAAGGGCAGCAGTGACATCGGATGCAATAAGAGTATATACAAAAGAAAGCATTGCATTTACAGCATCTTTAGGCGGACGTTTACTACGTCCTTTGAATATGAAATCACTCTTTTGATTTAATATGAGATTTGGAAATATTTCAAAATAATGATTGGCGGCATCACCCTCAATACCTCTCAACGAATCTAAATCATTAATCTTAAGAGCTCTTTCCTTGCTCCTTTTAAGATAGTTTATCGTTGTGTCAACATCTTCATTATGACCATTGTCTCTTATAAAACGGCAAAGGATGTTTCGATAGTTTTGTATCTTCCCTGCTATAAATAATTTACTTATTCCTAAGGAGAATTCTTTATCCTTAGACAAGTCCCACTGTTTTGTGCGAAGTAATACGTTGCCTTTTATTGGACCTTCAAATTTGCCAATATATTTTCCAAATGGCGATAAGTAAGTAATTGAAACCCTATTGTCTGCACATAGTTTCATCAATCCTGGAGAAGTCCCTTTGTATCCAAATGTAACAATCGCTTCTATGTTTATAATCGGAATTCTGAACACTTCGGATTGATTAACCGATACAACTACGTTTTCTCCATCTTTACTCAGATAGGCTTCGGGCGTTGTTATATATAAAGTATTAAGTAATTTCCTCATATAAATTTTTCTTTAAGTATGTGTCTATATTGTTTTGTTTCTTCGTTTTGGGCATGCAAATATCTATTAAAGAGCATTTGCCACAACATGAACTTTTTTCCGCTTTTGGAACAATGCTTTCTTCGTATATTCTATGCATCTCTTGGGCAAGACGCATTGTCAATAGCCTTAAATCTTCTGATATATGAATTACAGAACGATGCTTAATTTCCCCGTAAAATATCGCACCATAGTCAATCGTAATGTCATACATCTCTTCAAGGCACATGACTTGTGCTGCGAGTTGTACCTCATCAGCCATGCTCGTTTTTGGCTTCCCTCTTTTATATTCTATGGGGAAAGGCTTCCATAACCCCGGATATTTATTGTGTTTGATTCCCTTATCCTTATCGGAAGTAGGAATAAGTTCCACGGCATCAGTAAAGCCGTATAGTCCCAACTTTTTTGATGCTATTGCAACAGACCTTAATGTGATAGTATCACCATTTTTTTGCCTATATGACGGATTGTCAACATTAGTGTGCAAAAGTTGTCCTTCAACTGTGAGTTTGTTTTCTTCCCACAATTGCTCTATATGTATCAATGCCCATTGTCGGGGACAAAACATAAAGTGTTGTATCCCCGACAACATGAGCATATCATCTTCAGCATATATCATGTGCTTTCTGTTTTAATTTGAGCCATCTTCTTCGAATGGCAATGCTCCCAGATATCTATCAAAATCACTTTGGAATAATCTATCTTGCACAATACGATACTTTTCAAACTCCGTCTCAGCATGCATCACAGCTTCCTCATGGCTCACACTTCCCGCATCAGTCAATATAGGACGCTCGTCACTTGAAAGATAAGCATCAATACGCTTTGCCCAATCCTCCATTGTCATCGGAATATGACGCTTAGCACGACTTTCAGCAAACTCCAAGACTGCCGTCACAATACGTCCCATATCCTCCAGTTCCATCTCTTTAAGATAGTTCTTCGCTACAGACACATCAGTTTTGACAATTTTACCATCCGGAGCATTCTCCCAAGTAGTCAGCCCCATATGTTCTTTGTCGGCATCAGCTCTTTCCATTATCAGTTCAGCAGCCGTACGTCCGTGCACTGCATAATGCATCTTGTTCTGTATCCGCTGAAAAAACAGTCGTGTAGTAGGAGCATCCTTATTATAGTCCATACTGGTAGCATATATATCTGTCAATTTCTGATAGAAGCGACGTTCCGAAAGACGAATCTCTCGAATCTCAGCCAACAGATGCTCAAAATAATCCTCCCCAAGGAAAGATCCATTCTCCATACGCTTGCGGTCGACTACGAAGCCCCGGATAGCATATTGGCGAAGAACATTTGTAGCCCATTGACGGAATTGTGTAGCACGGATGCTGTTAACACGATAGCCAACTGCGATAATAGCATCAAGACTATAGAATTGAGTGTTATAGTTTTTACCATCGGTGGCAGTATGTGCAAATTTTGCACATACTGATTCTTCCTTCAGTTCATTAGAAGCAAATATATTCCCAATATGCTTGGTAATAACACTTCTATCACAATCAAACAGCGTCGCCATAGCCTTTTGAGTTGCCCACACATTTTCATCCTTGTAGTACACCTCAACACCTTGCTCCTTATTCTCCAATTGGAAAATAAGGAACTCGGCAGTACTGTTTCTTATTTCTCGACGTTTTGGCATGTTGGTTAAATCATCTCTTCAATAGAAACTTCACTATAAGTATTTTCACCAATCGTCACTTGATAATCAGAAAAAGAACGTGCTACGCCCTCACACTTCTTCTCAATCTTCACAAGGTCAAAGAGTTTGTTTGCAGGTGCATTACCAAGAACTGAATCATGCTTAAATACAATCAGTTTTTGAGCACTCATCAATCCACGAGCTGCAGAACGATCTACATCGAACATATTCTTTAGAGCTTCCCAGAATAGATTCAAATCTTCCCGTGAAAACCCTGTTTGTTTAGCCAAGTTTGCAGAAACAAAACCATGACAAACATATAGACCGTATGGGACAGTAGCTTTACGACCCATAGTTCGATTATCTCCACCCTGCTTTTCTGCTTCTTTTTCAGTTGCAACAGCCATACGTGTTATAGAGTGTTCCGAAGTGACAATAGGATCAACAGAACGAGCAAAGGTAAATTGGATTGGACCTCGGACTTGACCTGCATTCTTTCCTGTTGACATCACTGCTCCAAATGTTCTGATGTCATAGTATTTTTTACACATCACATCACGAGCAGCAGATGTTTTATCTTTTGTATCCTTAACATTCTTTACAGCATCACTTTCATGCGCTTCATCTATAAGATTATTAAGCACTGCTTTTTCCTTAATAAAGATATCATATCCCTCAGATAAGCCCTTCGCTTCCTGCACATAGTTGCGAACCTTGCGTTTCAAACAAACATCAGTTACAAGTCCCATACCTGTTTCTGCATCTACACGAGGGAGATTTCCCGCATCAGGGTCTCCATTTGGATTTCCGTCTTTTACATCAAAAATATAGACGAAATCAATTCTATTATTCAATTCTGCCATAGTAATATGTTTTAATCGTTATTATCTACTTCTTTATCACTGTTTTTAGTATAAAACCACTGCATCTGATGGTAGTAACCAACAAAGAATCTGCCCTGATCTTGTAAGTCTAAGTGCGCAGGGAATCCGTCTGCACTTATCTTGTCAACAATCTCTTGTTTAATCTTTTCAAAGTAAACACTTCGTCCTTCATTCAACTTTGCAGAATGATGCAAAGAGAGATTAAGTATTGTTGAAAAGACAGCAGCAGGAGTTGCACTCGCTGAGTTTATGTAACGCTCTTTGATAGAGCGTTGGTTGTTCGCATCATCTTGAATCTTATCCAAGACAGCAAACAGACGACCACATAGGTAGCCCTGATTTGTATTTGACGTATCTAACATAACTGTTAATTTATTATTGTTATTATCATTTAATCTATTTAAATAGGATTTAAGAATAGCCGCACGAGTGATGCTTATGTTTTGCTCAGCTCTTATTCGTCGTATGCAACTTGCAAACAGCGTTTGTGGATAAGGTAATCCTTGAAAGATGCTCTTAACAACAGCGTCTGGCAAATTAGGAGAAACATTTGACAACTTCCCTTCTAATGATACTGTTGCCAGTAAAGAGTGTAAACCAAAGTAAGGTTTCTTTTCTTTACGAGTATCTACTATCTCCATATCTTTGAAGTGACGAAGAATCATTTCGGAAAAATCTTTTAGAGGTATATCTGCCCAATATGTTACTGCAATTCGGGCAGAATTAGGAGCCAAGCCAAGAATGTAAAATCTATCATCAAGTGTTGTCTTAATGGAACCGGAATATATAGACTCAAAAGCCTTTCTGACATTTATGATATTCTTATCAGGGTCATCATTATCTTTTAATCTTAACATATCCCAAAGACTCTCTTCTGCTTGTTTTCCTGCTTCATCGTCTTTTGATGCCCAAAAGACAAAAGTGCGGTTACCTATTATGAATTTGTTTGAATCAGAACGTAGCAAATGATTCAAAGCTGTCGTATATGCAAATTCAGCATCTTCGCTTATCGGAGCATTATTTCCTTTGCTTTTCCCATAAGAATCATATCCGGAACTAACCTGAAAAGAAACAAGCTTAGCTGTTGCTTGACTGCCAGGAATCATAGTCGCCGTAGTTGTTTCGACTATATGTCCTTTTTTACCTGAAACGAGACATATTTGACCATCTTCAATATCTGTATCGTCGTCGGTTTTTATCAATTCTGTCTTACAAGCAACTATCGTTGATTCACCTTCTATTAAGAAAGAAAAAGTAGAATATTTTTTATTTAAATTTTTCTCTATTTCATTCCACAAAACATCTTGCTTGAATATTTCCAACAGAGCCTCTCTATCATTTTTATAGAATAAATCTATTGCTTTTATATCGTCATTTTGTGGATATTCTTGTAAGATTGATTTTACCTTTGCTTTAAATGTATCAAAGCATTTTTCGCCATCTCCTTTTTCAGAATAGCCTAAGACATAGGCACTATTATCATATAAATAGTTTGCCAAGGGTGCACTTGTTCTATTTACATGTTTTTTTACAAGAAAAGATTGTGCTCTGTTTCTATCGATTCGTCTATCTTCAAATCGCACAAAATTCCCCTCCTTATCGATAACAATAAGAAATCCTATCTCCTTTAATTCCATTCCCTTGCGAGGCAAATCTCCTTTCCTCTCATAGTAATCATATAAAGCCTTCAGTATCATTTCAACACCTCCTTACTATTTCTATGTGGAACATTAATTACTCCATTGACCATTTCCGCACGATAAAATGTTGCATCGGCAGTTTTCCAATTACCTTTGTCATCATTCTTAAAATCCATGTCGTAAAGCATCAATCCTAAATCTTTTGAATCACTGATAGGTAAGTACAATTCTTCACTATTTACATCAACAAGTCTAAATGATGCAACACATTCTCTTGTGCCAAGGTACGGTTGATTAAAACATTGTCCTTTACTTGCACGACGTTCAAACATAGCATTGTACTTACCTGGATTTTCATCTTTTCGCAGTTGTTCAACTTCTTCCTTATCAATTTCAGGATTTTTTGAATCTTTACGTTTCCATGTGGGTATAAACTCCAGTTTTGCATAAATACGATAACGCACATCTTGCAACATGAGCGAATTCTTTTGTTGACGTTTTTCTTCTATGAAAATAGGATTTTTTGAAGCAACAGCACCAACTTCATTTCGACGTACAGACATCCATTTAATAGGATTTAGAACTTCGATTTTGGTTATTTGCCAAAATATAGCAGGTTTCCAAAATATAGATTCGAAAATAGCACGAGCCGCAGAGGGCGTTATGACATCATAACTCACTCTTTCTACTTTCAGTTCCGGACGAGTGAAACATGCCATCGGTCCCCAAACCTCCAAACAAAATTCTTTATCAAAGTGCTCCATATTATATATGTTTATATTTTATTCAAATTATTGTATATATGTCTCTTCCAACCAGTAGTTATCGGTTATCAAGCCAACCAATTCATCATAATTTTGGCGGTACGAAACAACAAATAAATTATCGTAATTATCAATCTTTTCTATTACTCCTGCCTCTATTAGTTTCTTCAGATCATTATCTCTTACATTGACACTATACTGAGATATTTCCTTCATTAAAGAATAAGATAATCCTTTTGTCTTTAACTGCTCTACCAAGTTAAGACTATTTTCCCAATTTACAATAACCGAGGTCGTTTTTTCGTCAATCAATCTGAATTTATTAGAGACAGTTTCAAAATTTAATTCATTACAATATAAGTCTTTGGAAATGTCATTCTTATCAAAATTCTCTAAACGACTATAGAGATTTTTAAAATACAATTTCATCGCACTCGGAGAGAACCAATCATCAACATTTGTAGTGTTTAGCCTTGCATTGTTTGCTTGCGACATCAATCCCGGGGGCAAAGGTTTTTGCAATGCAAACACATGGGTAGTGCAAATATCCAACTTACCCTCTCTATTGCAACGTCCTGCAGCTTGCAAAATCGAATCTAAACCTGCTGATTGCCGAAAGACCACAGGAAAGTCAATATCTACACCGGCCTCTATAAGTTGCGTTGAGACAACTCTAATAATAGTCTCACTATCATCTTTCAATGCGGCTTTTATTTTTTCAATTGTAGTTCTTACATGCTTAGGACACATCATACGTGAAAGATGTAGAGTTATTCCCTCCTTTGGAAGTCGAGAAAAAATCTCTTTTGCATCGTTACGTGTGTTTACAATACAAAGGACACGTTTGTATTGAATTAATTGATTTGCAATATCGTCATACGATTGCGGATTATCATTAATGTCTAATTTCACACGCCGAAGTCTGTCATGCAAATTGGCATCTTCTGGTACTATCTCATGAATGTTTGGCAAAGCCTCAAAACAACCTAGCGTACCTTTTATTTCACCACTCAATATTGGTTGGCTTGCCGTGGTAAATAGTACTGAAACTCGAAATAATCTTTTTAAAGTATCCAAGACATTTACGATAGGTTGCAGAAAATCTATTGGCAATGCTTGTACTTCATCTAATATTAAGACACTATTTGCTATGTTATGTATCTTTCTGCAATCTGATGGCTTGTTACTAAACAGAGATTCAAAAAGTCGCACGTTGGTAGTTACAATTATTGGATAATCCCAGTTCTCTGTTGCAAGTTTTTGATTCTTTGCGTAATCTTCATCTGTATCACTTTCGTTAATGTCAGAATGGTGTTCAAGAACATTTTCTTTGCCAAATATCTCTCTAAGTACTGAAGCTGTTTGTACAATGATACTTGTGTATGGTATAGCAATTATAATTCTTTGAAGATTGTTTTTTACAGCATGACGCAATGCCCACAAAACAGAAGATAATGTTTTTCCGCCTCCTGTAGGAACAGTCAAACTATAAAAATCTATGTCGTTTTCGCTCTCCTTGATACAGTATTGCTGTACTTCATTTCGAATATTATTCACTTCTGTATCAGACGATTTTGACCTAAGATATTGCAAATGATTATTCAAAAGAGAGAGCAAATCAGACATGCTACTTTTTCCTCCTCGCTTGTCATACTGTTCAGGTAACATAAATCGCTCTGTATCTAAACGGTCTGCATCAACTAAACAGCTATATAACATTCTTATAACAGTGTGTAAGTCGTGTTTTTTGGAGATATTTGGTAATGTCAAATTAGCATCTAAAGATGGTAATGTTACATCCGAAGGGATACTTTTTTTCAATATCTCCTTCTTCTCTCCATCATCATAAAGTCCCCTATGATGCCCCATAATAATATTGTCAATGAGTTGATAGTAGGGTGGTCTATTGAATAATTCTTTAGCAACCAAAGCCCCCACATAAGCATGTTTGTAATCTCCCTCAACAATAACATCGGGCTTACAACCACTCTCCTTTAGAATGTGCTGCTGAAATGTTTTTTGTTCCTTGCCTTTATCATGAAGCAAGCCTAACACTCGTCCCCATTCAGCCATGCCAAATGTCGAGGCAAATTGCGAAGAAAGTTCTGCTACCCCCTTTTGATGCTCTTCATTTGATTGAAAAATCCATTCTTTCGAGTCTGGATTTGATAATTTTATGTGTGATATATATTGCATAAATGATATTTTTACCACCTATAAACAACAGCAATTTTTTGCTGCACGATTTTAGGTATTTAAGAACGATATTTCTATTAGCTATCAACTCTCAGCTTTTATTACAGGGATTTTTTACAATTAGATTATCTAATTACTTATCCCAATTTCACAACTCACTTCTCCACAATATCCACCTGAGCATTTAACGCATTAGCAATTTTTGACAAAACATCAAAACCTACAGAGTAACGCCCCTGTTCTATGCGACTCAAATTGGACGCATCAATACCAGCCCGACGTGCTAACGTTTTAGCATCAATATTTTGTTTTTGTCGCAACTCTTTAATTTTAGTGCCAATCCGCACACGCTCATCAATCACATTTTGCTCTGGCATTAAAAACGACATCATCTCATATCCGTTACGATACAAATCACTGTCAATAATTCTAATTGCAGTATTGAAATCAGGTCGCGGAACACAATACATGTTAAAATCAAATAGAGAAGCCATCAACCTCAAGAAATGGTCATCCCCAGCCTTTTCATTCTCCATATAATTGTGGTTTGTGGCAAACCCTACAATGTAAACATTGTCTGGCAACACTACTTTTACTCTAAACTGATCAACAAACGAAACTATTGCGATTGAACTTCCTTTAATTATCGTCTTCATAAGAACATGATTTTATTTTTCCGCAAAATTAGAAAAAATAAAAGTGAATTACAAATAAACAAAGTAAAAAATTGTTATATCTGTAAATTTTAAATTTATCATATTCACCAATCCGATTAAGGGGTATTTAAATTTCTATATTATAATACCCCCAAATACTAACTCAATGCTTATAAAACACCCCACTAACAGCTCCAACTCCCACTTGCGAATTGTACTTGATGAAGAATGAACCCGGTTCTTTATAGTTGTACATGGTTTTTCGTACACTCTTTATCGTCTCGTCCGGACATACGGAAGTTTTATCGTCATAATGGGATTTGAACATTTGTATTGGATAGTTGGTTATGCGGTCGACATAAAACTCATTCCTGAATTTAACCGGCTCAGGATTATCCCCAACGTAATAGGCAATCCTTAAACCAAAAGTGTAGGGTGTATCAGAAAGCGTAAAAGTAGAGCTTTTCACATCCTTCTGCTTTGGTAATAAAAGAAGATTGCAATCTCTGTGAATATTTTGATTGATGTAAACATCCGTTTCTGTAATGACTTTGTGCATCTTAGCTGGTATCGTAATAATCTTATGCTGTACAGTAACTTCCGATGAGTCAGTGCTTTTTCTTGAATCAGAAACCAGCCCCATTCCCCAATATAATCGAGACCCACTTGTTTCCACAACACTTGTAGTGTTTGTTCGACCACTATACAAATCGTATGCGAAATTGTTGAAAATAAAGAAAGAGGCACTTAAGTCTAAATATATATCTTCTTCGGTCTTATTTTCAATGATTATCTGCATACTTCCTCCCGGTGCCCAGAAATCATAGTTTACCACACAATTGTCGTCTTCATAGACAATCGCCTTTTCCTTCACCTCCAAACCCTTGGTGATGGGTCTGGTATTGACTAACTGATAGTAAACTCCTTGCGAACAAGAAACCAAACTCAACAAACTGAATAATGTCACTAACTTGATGATGCTATTTTTCATACGCTTAAATTTTATTTTTCTTCTTCCAAAACAATTACATTGCAAAGATATAAATAGTTTTTGACAACTTCTGTCACAGAATATTTTTTTGAAAAAAAATTTCACTTTTTTCAAAACACACATTCTAACAACTTTAATGGTTTTTCAAAAAATTTACTTACTTTTGCGATAGAAAAAGAACTACTAAATTCTTTGCATTACATAAACAAGGGTTGATAATGTGACATACCCCAATTTGAATACTTTTAATCTCTAATATAATCATGATCCAAGGGAATTTTAAATTTTTCGCCATTCTATTTTTTTCTTTTATATGTTGTAATGGAAAAGCACAAGAGGAATATAGATTTGTGGATTACAATAACTCACTTGAAATCGATTCCATTAAACGCAGAAGTGATTTTGAATATCTTTACCTTTCTGACATCACCGATGAAATCAACCCTATAGACAGAAAAGTTTTGAAAGACAAATTACAAGCGATAAAATTTATATGTTCTTACAAAAGGTATATGTATGACTGTAAAATTGTATTAGATGGGAAATTTATGGCAAAGAAAATCAAATTATACCAGCGGAATATCTTTAAGAATGATGTTTCGTTCAGTTCTCATGCTTACGGGTATGGTATAGGAAGTTCTATTTCCACTCACCACAAAAAAGGCGATTATGCAGGCTCAGATAGAACTTATTCATACAAAGTTCGCTTTAAAAAACGAGAAAGAGTTTATTACAAGGATTTTTTAAATCGTTTTAGCATAAGCGATTCTCCTCAATAAAAAAGGTTGCTCAACCCAAATGAGCAACCTTTTTTTTCGATTTCCTCCGTTTCTCACTCCAACAGAAACTCCGTACGTCGGTTCTCAGAAGGGTTGTCGCTTATCGGCTCACTAATGCCCTTGCCTTCGCCTTTCAGCTGCTCGGGGGAAACTCCACATGATATGAGGTAGTCGACCGCTGCCTGCGCCCGCTGCTCGGACAACTTCTGGTTGTAGTCTGGGTCTCCCTCAGATGAAGAGTGTCCTACAACACGCATCTTCAATGCTGGGTTGTTTTTCAGTAAGTCCGCCATGTCGTCCAACACCACCTTAGTCTCTGGCGTGAGATCCGCCTTGCCTTGTATGAACTTGGCAGAGTTGAACTTCTTCTGTATGGTACTCACCTCTTCTTTCAGCTCCTGTTTCTCCTCTTCCGGCATTGTGTCGAAAGCAGAAACGGGTTCTTCTAAAACAGGTTCCTGCAACGTCTCCACCACGCTGTCCTTCACATCATTCACCCACTCGTCCGACAGAACTTCTTGTGCGGACGATTCGTTTGCCGCCTTGCGCTGCTCGCAACTTCTGAACAACAGGAAGAAGAAGAGCAATAACAGCAGCAGAGAGACAATCCACACGAATTTGCAACACTCTTCTGGCTCTTCCTCCTTGGGCTCTTCTACCGGCTCGCTCTTTTCGGGAAGGGTGGCAAAGGAGGCCGCAACAGGTGGCACATATCCGTTGAGGTACTCCAGACGGAAACTTCCTCTCTCGCCCGCCTTCTTGGTCTTCTGGAAACTTGCGACCTCTATGTCATACTGCTTCGCCCACTCAACCATGGCACTGTATTCGCTGGCAGTCCAGATGGAGTCCATCGCCAACACTTTTCCGTCGGCGGTGTATAGCAGCTCGTCCTCCTGCTCAAACTCGATGGTGGTCGTTCCGACCTCCTCGTCGGTCGCCTTCCAATACCGCTTGCCCTCCTTTTCGACAATCTCATGAAAGAAACCCTCTTCCGTCCATGGATTTTCGGATTTTGAAGAACTACGCTTATCCTTATTCAGCAAACTTGTAGGGAAAGCTTTACGCAACTGTTCGGCAGTGGTCTGCGGATACATCTCTAAATAGGCGTTGACGATACCCAACACCGTTCGGTTTTGTGCTTTTCCATGCACTCTTATTTTGTTGATTTTACTCATATCGTTGTTTTTTTAGGGTTATACTTTTTGATTGTTGTAAATGTAGTGAAAAATTTTTAGTAACAGGTAGATTTTTGAGTAAAAAAGATCAGTGTATGATTCCCTTATTTTAAATATTCAAATAAAAAGATGGGGAATGAATTTAATATCGCAACAGTCTGATTAACATCCACAAACTTTTGCTTCATCGCCACAAATAATTTGTCTTGGGAAATATCCTCTTTATTTTCAGGCATTTCATATTTATCATTACAAATATAGTTCGCTTTTGAAACATTCTGCAACTTCAACATCTCCCAATTATGTTTCACCTCCTCTGGTGGAATCTTTTCTATATTGATGAACCTATACCCTTTAGCTTGTCGATATGCGAATGCTTCCGCATTAGATTTAAATTTATGCAATGCACAATCCTCTCGTGATACTGTATATCCAATGAAATCAGAATCAGGCATCTCCTTTGTATATTTTAAAGACTCCACCATCGGATAGTTTACATACAATTTTCCACACCCAGTTTCATCACAGAAGTAATCTAACATATCTTTTAATATGCTGTCCAACCGTTCAGTACCCATACAATTTTGAAAATCGTAATCGAAGAACAAGAACACCTGTGAAAACAATGTGTCTAATCGTTTTCCTTCAGGTATCTCTATTCCATTTTCTCTAAACGGAAGAACACGAAACAAGTCATATTCGTTATCCCTCAATTTTTTATATAACGATGGTAGATCATTGCCATATCTTATGATTTTAACTTCCTCTGCACCTAAATACAAATGATGAAGTGATTTAAATATCGTCGGCTCTGCGACACTCCCCTCAAAAACAAACAATATCATTTTCCAAAAGTACCTCCTCTATACAGTTTTTCCAAGTTATGTCCAAATCTCAACTCCTTTTCTGTCATGTTGCAGATGGCATCAATCTTATTATCCCTTATGATGAAGAAACAATCGGGTCTCAGCAAATCATTTGTCAACAAGTAGGTGTCATGTGTTGTCATAAAAGTCTGTCTATCTCCTACAAACAAACGCCTGCAGATAGCATAAGAAAGCTCATGATGATAGAATGCGTCAAATTCATCAATGAATACAAACGAAGCATTTACCATCTCTTTAAGCCAAAAATATTGTAACTCAAGGTTCAAAGTCCCTGTTGACGCAACAAGCTGAAAAGGTACTTTCACTCCATTCATTAAACAATAAAGATTCTTTTCACCCAACGCAGGCTCTGCAAATTCATATTTTTGATTGCTCGTTTCTTCAAGAAACAACCCGAAGTCTTTTACATATTTGTTAGAAATAATATATTCCTCAATATTGCTACTTCCCTCTCTATATCCTATAAATTCACGATTATCCAGACTTCTAAAGAAAAGCATATTTTCAACAAAGTCTCTTAATTTTATCAATATATGGTCTTTCCCCAATGGTGCAGAGGCTAAAATGAAATTAATCAACGATATCGTATTTGCACCATCCATAAGGTTTTGCTTAGCATCAGATGAAATTGAAAACTCTTCTGCAATAGTTAGCCCTTCAACATCCTTATTGAAGAGTACACCACCTTGATCCTCCAACCTTTCTTTTACCATTATGATTTGTCCGTCTTTTGCCGTTTTAGCGTAGGAGTATTTCAAACAACGGCTACCAAATTTAAAGCAATATTCAAACTCTACAGGCCGGAGGTAATTAACAGCACTGACAAAATTTAGGTAATAATCAGGTTTCTTCCATTTATGAGAAAGATGATTTGCTATATCAAAAATAGCTAACCCAATATTTGTTTTTCCCGAACCGTTGGGACCATAAATTATTCCATTTTTAACTACTCCATCCTTTACTGCTGTTTTATTAAAATCGTAACCACTGGGACGAGAAAGATCTAACTCTATCCTTTTAGAAAAGCCTCGATAGTTTGTAACAGAAAATTTAGACAACATAACCAATATCATATAAAGGGGTGGTTCGCACTATTGCTACATAGAACACGATACAAAATTACATAAAATTTATTTATCCGTAATTTTTTTACGGGCAAATATTTCGTGAGCTGTCAACAAAATCACACCATAACCTCCAAACAGTCCGCCACCGCCGTCCAATATTCCGGATAGGATTTGGAGACGACCATGGGGTCATCGATGCGAATTGACCCCACCTTCAAGGCAGCTGGCGCAAATGACATCGCCATTCTATGGTCTTTGTAGGTGGCGATAGGCTCATCGCTTTTAGCAATTTTCACCCCACGCCATGCCAACTCGCCTTCTGCAGGCTCTTCCAATAGGAATCCCAATTTCCTACACTCATTCATTAAAGCGGCAATGCGGTCGGTCTCCTTGATTTTTAAGGTCTGCAATCCACTGAAATGGAAAGGGACATCCATACAACAACAGGTGACGACAACGGTCTGCGCAAGGTCGGGTTGCTCGGAAAAATCATATTTAAATTGTCCAACCACCTCTTTATCACATACGATCTGAATATCATTTCCAACGAATTTTGTGGAAACACCCAATGGCTCGAAAATATCCTTCACACGGGCATCTCCCTGCAGACTTTCTCGGTAGAGCTTCGGCAACGTGAAGGTCGTGCCTCCTCCCGACAAGAGGGCGATCTCATACCAATAGGAGCTGGCAGACCAGTCGGACTCGACAGTATAATCGACAGGGGTGTAGGTTTGTGGCACTACCTTTATGATGTCATCATCCCACTGATAGGTGATGCCAAATTGCGACATCATCTGCAGTGTCATCATAATGTAGGGTTTGGAGACAACCTTCCCTTGAAACTTCAACGTAAGTCCGTCTTGTAGGCAAGGGGCGATCATCAGGAGGGCGGAGATATATTGGCTGCTCACACTTCCGTCGATAGTGATTTCGCCCCCCTTCATCGCTCCTCCTTTAATTTTCAAAGGGGGGAAACCTTCGTTCTCTAAGTAGTCCACGTCAGCACCCAACGTCCTAAGAGCCTCAACCAGCACCTTGATAGGGCGTTGTTTCATCCGCTCGCTACCGGTGACAATCCACTCCCCCTCCTTCAAACAGAGGTAGGCGGTAAGGAAACGCATGGCAGTGCCTGCCGCACCAATGTCGAAATGGTTACCATCGGAACGCAAGGCCGCCAAAAGGACATCAGTGTCGTCACATTTCGCAAGGTTGTGGATTGTTTTCCCCGACTTACTCAAAGCATTTAACATCAACGCCCTATTGCTGATGCTCTTAGAGGCAGGCAACTGAACTTGCAAGTCTGTTGGGAAAAGGGCTGGTTTTGACAGTGTATAAAACATAAGACTCTATACTATTTTAATATCTTTGATTTAAATTCCCATGGTGTCCCTGTAAAAATCGAGGGCATCGAAAATCTCTTTTTTCTCCACCACAGTATTGATTTTAACCTCACCGATGTCTGACAAAAGAGTAAAGAGGATCGTACCGGCTTCATCGTTCTTCTTGTCATGTGTCATCAACTCATACAAGCGGTCATACTCTTTGCAGGTGATGACAAATGGCCCGTAAAGCTCCTTGATGAGGGAAACCGCCTGCCAAAGGGTCTCTTTCGGGAATCCGCATTTCACATGCGAGAGGTAAAGTTCGGCAATCATACCCCAAGCCACAGCATAACCATGCAGCTTGGTTTCATTACGCTCCAAGGCGCGGCTTTCAAAAGCGTGTCCGATGGTATGTCCGAAATTGAGAGCTTTTCGGATGTTGCGTTCCATCGGGTCGATTTTCACCACCTCCTCTTTCACGTTGATGGACTCCGAAAGGAGCGCGCCGAACGTGTCATAATCGACTGCGGTCATGTCCGTCTGGCAAATATGCTGCCAAACCGTCGGATTGGAGATCAGACCATGTTTGATCATTTCGGCAAAACCTGAATATAGGTTCTCCTGCGAAAGATGGCGGAAGAAACCGATATTGATCAAAACGCTCAATGCCGGGTTGATCACACCAATTTCATTTTTCAGATGGTTGAAATTAAACCCTGTTTTCCCTCCCACTGCTGCATCTACCGCACCCAATAGAGTGGTTGGAACGTTGATGTAGTCGATGCCTCGCTTGAAGGTGGAAGCGGCGAATCCTCCAAGGTCTGTGACCATACCGCCTCCCAAGTTGATGAGAAGGGATTTGCGGGTCGCTCCCTTTTCACTCAACTCCTGCCAGACGTGGGCGACAGCCTCTAAGGTCTTGTTGTCATCGTCCGCCTCGATGGTGATGACATGGGTCGGGTCGACGGCGTACTCCTTCATCAACTCCGGCAAACAAAGACGATGCGTATTGGTATCCGTAAGGATGAAAACTGATGTGTGTTCCATCTTCTTCAACTCATCCGCAATCGTTGAAATTTTATTGTCTATGACGATTTTTTGCATCTTGTATATCTATAAAAACTATTTACTTTCCTCGAAAATGGTTTTAATGCCTTTTATCTTTTCATTCTGAATCCTTTTCAAGACTGCCTTCACCTCACTTCTCGGAATGGAAGCGAAAGCACACTGCTCCTGCACCTCGATGACACCGACCTGCTGTTTCTCCAGCAATCCTTTTTTCATCAGGAAGCCTGCAATATCTCCTTTGCTGATCTTATCCCTTTTTCCCTTACCAATGTAGATTGTAACCCACTGTGACGGTTTGAGAGCGAGTGGAGCTTCCGGTAGAACGAAATCTGCGAAATCCTCCTCATTGAGGTACTCTGGCAGATACTCCTCTCCATGTAGGATGATGTAGGCGTTACCCTCTGCGTGCATACGCGCGGTTCGTCCGTTTCGATGCGTGTAAGCCTCCTGATTGAGCGGCAGATGGTAGTGGACAACGTGTTTCACGTCCAAAATGTCCAATCCACGAGAGGCAAGGTCAGTCGACACCATCAGGTAGGATGTTCCGCTTTTGAATTGGAAGAGTGATTTTTCACGGTCCTGCTGCTCCATTCCACCATGGAAGGCTTTGCAATCTGCACCTTTCTTACGAAGGAATGTCGCCACCCGATCGACCGACTCACGGTAATTGACAAAGATGAGTGTCGGCTCATTCCCAATTTTAGTCACCAGTTTGAGAAGAGTCTCCAACTTATCCTTTTCAGGCGAACGAACGATGTGGCGGTTCAACCTGATCTCCTGTCCCTTTTCACCAAAAAATTCGAGTATCATCGGATGGTGAATCTTCACGAAAGCGGGAATCTCTTCCGCCTTTGTGGCAGAGAGAAGCATTCTCTTTTTCAAATTAGGCAATTGTCGGATAATGTCCGACATCTCCTCTTGGAAGCCCAACTCCAACGCTTTATCAAACTCATCCAATACAAGGAAGCGGATGGTGTCGGTGTTCAAACTTCCCTGCTCGATATGGTCGAGCAAACGTCCCGGAGTCCCCACCACAAGTGCGGGAGGATTCTGCAACGAACGCTTTTCTAAGTCGAATGAGTGTCCGCCATAACAACAAACCACCCTAAACGAGGATTTAAAAGATTTGAAAACCTCTTCAATCTGCAACGCCAATTCGCGTGAAGGTGCGATGACAAGAGCCTGCACGCCCTGCTGGTCTCCCTTCATCTGCTTCAACAGTGGAAGAAGGAACGCAAGTGTCTTGCCCGAACCCGTAGGCGACAGAAGGATCACATCGCGCCCCGACTCGTTCGCTTTCAAGGAGGCTTCCTGCATCTCGTTCAGTTTCTCAATGCCAATCCCCTTTAATGTTTGGCTGATTAAATCGTTCATCTGATTTTTTATAATATTTTTTTATAGGTTCTGAATAAATTTTGTGCGATGGAAGCGTCTGAAAACTTACCTGCATGCAGCAAACCCTCTTTGACCATCGCACCTCTTATATCATCATCAGAAAGGATTTTTACGATATTCTCCGACAACTCCTCATCATCATGAGGGTCAATATAGCAAGCAGCCTCTCCACCAGTCTCTTTAAAGCAACTGCCTTTAGAGGTTATCACCGGCACCCCCATCGTCAATGCCTCCAGAATCGGAATGCCGAAACCCTCATAAAAAGAGGGGTAGACAAACAATGATGATAATTTGTAAAGGGCTGGCAATTGGGCAGTCTCCACTTCGTTCAAAAAGAGTACTCTCTTTTCCAACCCATATTCCCGAATCATATCGAACAACTCCTTTTGATATTCGGAAGACCGACCGACCACCACCAAAGGCAGGTCGACACGAGGATTCCGCATCGCCTTCAAAATGAGCTGATGGTTCTTCCGTTTTTCTATCGCACAGACAATCAGCATGAACTGCTCCGGCAGTAAATATCTGGCACAGGCTTTTTGCAAAACCTCCTCCTCCACTGGCTGATGAAAAATCGGGTTGCAGCCTTGATATACCACATCTATCCGCTCCTCCTTCTCTCCCAAATAGTTGATTAGGTCGGACTTTGTCTCTTCACTGATCGCAATCACACGATCTGCAATCCGACAACCATGCGTATATTTCTTTTTGAATGTATAACGATCAAAAAAAGGGAACAACTCCGGATTCTTTAAAAAAATCAAATCGTGCATCGTAACCACTGAGCGGACTCCCGTCTTTTCAATTCCGTAGGGCAACTCATGGCTCAACCCATGATAGATGTCGAGCTGGTCTCTGCGAATATCTTCGCACACGAACCGTGTGCGCCACAGAGCAGAGGAGATAGAATGCCACCCCTCCGGTGTGCGAACCTCTGAATTGTCCCGATTGTATGCAAAACCGATTTTCTGCTCTTTTTTAGGAGAATATAGAAAGTACCGGTTCTCACTTTCCACCTGAGTCAATATACGAATCGTGTCCCGACTATAATTGCCGAGACCTCTGCTATTGAAAAAAGCACGTTTAGCATCAAAACCGATTCTCATCTATTATCGCTTTTGGATATTCACAATTCACCTACAGCAACCTCCCGTGTCCCATCTGGCAATTCAGTGATGGAAACCGTCACCGCATCCTCCGGCAGAAGATTCTCGATTTTTTCCGGCCATTCCACAAAACATAAATCTCCGCTGTAGAAATAATCCTCATAACCGAAATCGTAAGCCTCCTCTTCTTTATTGATCCGATAGAAGTCGAAATGATATATCGGGTCGCCTTCGCCCGTACGATACTCGTTCACAATGGCGAACGTCGGACTGTTCACACTCTCTTCCACCCCCAACTCTTCGCATATCGCACGAATAAAGGTGGTCTTTCCCGCTCCCATCGAACCATAGAAGAGAAATACTCTCCCACGACCCTGCTCGATGACCGTCTTGATAAATTCTCTGGCGGTTTTTCTGATTGTCTCTAAACTTTCTATTCTCATCCTTTCGGCTACTTTCTTAAATCTTCATTTAACGCACAAACGCTACTTTCGCGACCATCTTCTGACTTCCATCATCTACGGTCGCAAAGATGAAATAGACTCCTGTGGCAACTCTCTGTTGGTTGAAATTCTTTCCGTCCCACACAAAAGTACCTCCATTGGAGTAACCCTCATAGACCGCCTGCCCCTCGGCATCTGCAATCCTAACGATACTGTTTTCCATCAATCCCCTCACGACCACGTCACCGTCGTAATCTGGTGTCACCGGATTAGGATATACCGTCACGTGGTTATAAGTCTCCTGTGCTTCGGAAGCATCCGTCATATAGGAGAAGACCCCTGCGGAAGTCGCTACAAACAACTCTCCCGTCTCGTGGTTCATCGCTAAATCCACAATCGCATTGGAGGTCAGCGGACTATTTTCTGTATTAAACCGTTTGAGAGTCTCCTTTCCATCCGGTGAAAGCAAATATAGTCCCGAAGTAGCAGAGCCTATCCACTTCCTATTACCGGCATCTACCACTATCGCATTAATTTGGTCGCTCCCTAAGAGATAGTCGGCATAATTCTCATTATCCTCTCTGGTGATTTTTATACGTTTGAATCGGAAATCTGAATCAAAGATATGATCGGGGTCGCTTACAATGAACGGACCCGACGAAGTCCCGATCCAAATCGCACCATCATTGTCTTCTGCGATGGAACGGAACGAACTTGGCGTAACGGTATTCCCATCTTCATCCTTCAGAGAACCGAAAAACTCAAATTTATCATCCGAACTGATGAACGGTGTTCCTCGCTGGTCAATCACCGCAACACCCGCCCCTACACGAGGTGCCAAAAACCAGAGGAAACCATTGCTGCTAACAAATGTCTCTTTCAAAGTCGCTTTATTCACCAACTCCGGATATGAATAAGCCCCCCAAGTACCATCTGTTTTCTTCACATTGACCGCTGTCTCGGAGAGCATATTCCCCATCCAGAGATTTCCCTCCTTGTCAAAACAGAGTCCGTCCACAAGAATCTGCTGGGTAATGTTCGCTAAAGTGGAATTTTCCGTCCAATACTGAACCACCGGTTTTTTGTCATACAATTCAAATAAGGATTGCCATGAAGCGATGTAGATGCGACGTGGATCGTTCGGGTCAACCACCGCATCCAAGACATTCTCAAAATTGCAGAAACTATTCGGATGGAAAATATTCTTCTGAGCGAAATCCGGACTGCGAAGTATCGTCCATTCTCCATTTTCATAAATCTGCAAAACACCCGGCACATGCACCCCCGGCAAATCAAATGGTCCGCCACTACCCAAAATCAGAATGCCTTGGTCGAATTTCATGAAACCCGGTCTCGAATTAATTGGGCCATTGGGTGTAAAACGATTCTGCGACTCCCCTTTCTTGTTGAATTTATACAAATTATAATTTCCATACCCATTCTCGACATGAGAGGGTGAACACGCCAACCAGTAGTCGCCACTGATGTCCGACCGGACACCGGCACGACAATATGGAAGGTAGAATTTCTCCACTCCACCATCACCTGCCATGTAGGTATATATTGTGTCATTATCACAGATGGTCATACTTTTGTCTGACGAAGAGATAAAACCAAATCCTTCGTTTTCATGAATCTTTTTCACTCCATCACTCTGAACCTCTAGAACGGAATCCGGCACGACAACCACCAAATGGTCGCCCCTCCTCGCAATTGTCTTCACAGCATCTTTCGAGAACTCTCTTTTCTTCCATTTCTCATAATTCGACAAATTAGGGTCTTTTGAATAAGCGGACAAAATCCCTGTCTCTGTATGGGCATATATGGAATCCCCCACAATCTCCACCTTATACGTCGCAAGGAATCCTCCATTCGCTCCTATAATATAAGTATCGGCAATCTCCTCCTTTTTCACATCCACCACTACAATTCCCAATCCGCAAGAGAGGTACGCATATTTTCCGTGACACACGATAGAATGGACATTCTTTCCGTTGATCTCCTTCCTTTTCAAATCAGAAATATTGGTAATCTGGTCGCCCTCTAAAAGGTCAATGTTCCCATTTGCATAGACAATCACAAGTTTGTCCAAATCCTCATTGTAACCCAAATGGACGATCTCCCCATCCGATAGTCCCTCGACTTTCGTGTAGACCTGTACACTTTCATATTCCACATCAACAGAAAAAAGAGCTCCATCAGAAAGGGCGTAGACTTTGTCTTTCGCCAACAACACCTCCGACACCTGACTATACGAGAGATAGGACTTCCACTTCCCCATCTCCTGCGCGGATAGGTTCATGAAAGAGAATAATGCGACACACGCAAAGATGGTCTTGCATATAAAATAGGATGCTCTTTTCTTCATGCCTTTACGTTTTTTTATCAAATAACAGATTGTAAGAACTGCAACAACTTCTGAACTGCACGTCCTCTGTGACTTATCTCATTCTTCTCCTGCATAGTAAGTTGCGCAAACGAACGGTCGTAGCCATCAGGCTGGAATATCGGGTCGTAACCAAACCCCTCTTCCCCTCTCTTCTCGGTTAGAATCACTCCCTCGACGATTCCCTCGAAAAAATACTCCTGACCTTCCCAAATAAGGGATATGACAGTGCGGAAGCGAGCCTTGCGACTCTCCTTTCCCTCCAACTCCTTCAACAATTTCCGCATATTCGCCTCAGGGTCTTTCGCCTCTCCCGCATAGCGAGCTGAATAGATGCCCGGCGCACCATCCAAAGCCTCAACCTCCAATCCGGTGTCATCAGCAAAACAGTTGCACCCGAATTTGTCAAACAAGAAATGCGACTTTTGACTGGCATTGCCCTGCAATGTTGGTGAATTTTCCGGAATATCCTCAAAAAATCCCAGTTCATTGAGCGTTTTGATTGATAAAGAAGATCCTAAAATATTCCGTATCTCCTCTACTTTATGTGGATTATTGGTTGCAAGAACTAATTCTTTCATCTCTTTATTAATTAGAATTTACACTCAAAGAGGTTTTTTGCCCCAAAAAAAGACGCAACCTCCTTTTGGTGCAAAGTTAAAAAATTAGACCCTATTTTACCCTAAAATCTCCTTTTTTTCTGCTGATGTAACATAAATGATACATAAACCACACCTAAAAAAGGCGATTTGTAACATTTTTCCACCCTCCATGAAACCTCATTATCCGTTGTCGCAACGCTCAAAAGCTAACTTTGTAAGTACAAAAGACAACAAGAAATATTTTCGTTCTCAGGAAACATTTATACTTTAAAGATGGATCGCGGTGCGCTGAGAAGCGCAAACCGCGATTTTTTTTGCTTCCTCCCAAAAATCGCACGCCTTTCCGCTCCGTCGAATCAAAACCTTATAGTTTTTTTCCGTTTTACCGAAATTCTTCATAAATTTGCAACCTATTTTCCATGTTATAAAACAAGATGGCGAACAAATTTGAAATGATAGCCAAAACATTCCAAGGGTTGGAAGAGGTATTGGCAAAAGAGCTTCAAGAATTAGGAGCAGAAGAGGTTGAAATACTCTCAAGGGGAGTTCGTTTCTACGGCGACCAAGAGATGTTGTACAAAGCGAATTTCAAGTGCCGAACGGCTTTGAGGATTCTAAAACCCTTCCATAAGTTTGAAGCACGAGACACCGAAGAGGTTTACGACATTGTAAAGGCATTCGACTGGTCTCAATATTTAGATGCGAAGAAAACTTTCGCCATTGATTCTGTTGTCTATTCCGAGACATTTAAGCATTCCAAGTTTTTGGCTTACAAGGTTAAAGATGCCATAGCAGACCATTTTAGGGAGAAATACGGGGAGCGTCCCTCTGTTCGTATCAACAATCCAGACATACAACTGAACATCCACGTCCACAACGAGACCTGCACACTCTCTTTGGACAGTTCGGGAGAACCGCTGTATATGCGCGGATACAAAGTCAGCCAAACGGAAGCCCCTCTCAACGAGGTGATGGCAGCCGGAATGTTGAAGATGGCAGGATGGGACGGTCAGTGCGACTTCATGGATCCGATGTGTGGTTCGGGAACAATAGCCATCGAGGCGGCCCTCATGGCACTTAACATTGCGCCCGGAATCTACAGAAAGGGATTCGCTTTTGAAAAATGGCCTGATTTTAACCAAGAAATTTTAGACGCTCTTTTTGAAGATGAGTCGGAAGAGAGAGAGTTCAACCATAAGATATATGCTTCTGACATCTCGTCTGCCGCCCTGCGCGCTTGCGAAGAGAATGTGAAACGTGCCGGAATGAGCAAATATATCGAGATTTCCCACACTCCATTCCAATCGGTCGACCGTCCTGAGCAGGAGACCATGCTCATGTTCAACCCTCCTTACGGCGAACGCCTGAAACCTGCGAACCTCGCCGCTCTTTACGAGGAGATCGGAACTAAGCTCAAAAGAGATTTTACGGACATGTCGGCTTGGATCATCACCACGCCTTGTGAGGCTACCGACCGCATCGGACTACGCCCTTCTGTTAAAGTCCCTCTCCTTAACGGGGCGATTGAATGCGAGTTCAGAAAATATGAACTCTTCAAGGGAAGACGCGAAGACTTCCTCCGTGAAAAGAATGAGGGCAACACTAATGCCCCTAAATGGGAAAGCGAAATCGAAGAGGAGAGCCACAACAGCAGAAACGGAGTCTTTTTAAGACCATTCTCAGACCGCTGGCAAAGAGAGGCTACCGAAGATGAGTTGAGCGAATACCGCGCACGCCGCCATGAGAGATTCGAAAAGCAACAGGCTTACGCCGAACGCCAAAGAGAGTGGCAAGAGCGCAGACGCAACTTCTCAGACCGCAACGGAGATTTCAGAAGGAGAGACAACGGAGAACGTTTCAACAGAGATGATAGGAGAAACGGCAACTTCGACCGCAGAGACCAAAAATTTGACGGATATAGAGGGGATAGGAGAGAGTCGCACGAAGACGATCGCTTCACTCGCAGAGAGGGTCGTGGAGGATTCAGACCTCCTCGCCAACAAGAAGAGAGAAGAGACGGAAGAAGAGGTGACACTCGCAACAATTTCAGAAACGAATCGAGATTTAACAATGGTTACGGAAACAACCGCAGAGGTGGAAACTTCCGTGGAGAGGAGTTCGACGGCGAATAAACAGAAGTCCCCTCTGATAACTTTCGGTTGGAAATTGTTTTTCCCATAATACTATTGAGGCTAAATAGTTTTTTGTACCTTTGCAAAGTATTCTAAAATCCAGAGGGGTAACCCTCGCATAATTTTTTAAGAGAAATGAGGCTTTTCGATGTTTATCCTCTTTTTGACGTAAATATCGTCAAAGGAAAAGGATGTAAAGTTTGGGACGAAAAGGGACAAGAGTACCTTGACCTATATGGTGGACATGCAGTAATCAGCATCGGTCACTGCCATCCGCATTATGTGGAGATGTTGAATAATCAACTAAACCAACTCGGATTTTACTCAAATTCGGTCATCAACAAACTGCAAGTTGACCTTGCGGAACGTGTCGGACGTATCTCTGGCTACGAAGATTACCAATTGTTCCTTATCAATTCGGGGGCTGAAGCCAACGAGAACGCTTTGAAATTGGCCTCTTTCCATAACAACAGAACCAGAGTCCTCTCTATCGAGAAGGCATTCCATGGACGCACCTCCTTGGCTGTAGAGGTGACCCACAACCCTAAAATCATCGCCCCTATCAACGACAATGGCCACGTCACCTACCTTCCTATCAATGACCTTGACGCATGGAAGAGGGAACTCGAAAAGGGTGATGTGTGCGCAGTAATTTTGGAGTGCATACAAGGAGTGGGAGGCATCCGACTCATCGAGAAGGATTTCCTCCAAGGCATCAGAGCGCTGTGCGACCAATATGACACCGTCATGATTTGCGACGAGATCCAGTGCGGATATGGCCGTTCAGGAAAATTCTTTGCTCATCAGCATCTTGACGTTCAACCCGACATCATAACCGTAGCTAAGGGTATTGGTAACGGATTCCCTATGGGAGCAGTCTTAATCTCTCCTAAATTCAAACCCATCTACGGACAATTGGGAACAACCTTTGGAGGAAACCACCTCGCCTGTGCTGCAGGCCTTGCGGTCATCGACGTGATGGAGCAAGAGAATTTGGTGGAGAATGCCGCAAAGGTTGGAGAGTACCTAATCGACCAACTGAAAAATTCCCACCTCCCTCACATCGTGGATGTGCGAGGAAAGGGCTTGATGATTGGTATCGACTTGGATTGCCCACACAAGGAGATTCGCCACAACCTCGTGTTCGAACAACATGTCTTCACAGGCTGTAGCGGCACAAATGTGCTACGTCTCCTTCCGCCTCTCTGCATCACAAAAGAGGAGGCAGATGATTTCATGGTAAGACTTGAAAGGGCTCTGAAAAGCAACTAACCACCCAAGTGAGACCTACTTGAACAATCCCGCAAGGGTGTTCAAATTTATTTTCAAATAATTCTATAATGAGTGACAAAATGATACAAGCGGTTGTCCAAGATGTGAGAAGCCAAAAGATTTTACGCATGGGTTATGTAAACGATGCTACAGTTTCCAAAATGGAGGAGACTCAGCAGGTGTGGTTGCTCAATGCGCAACAAACAGAGATGGAGGTCATCACCGGCGGTGAGTACTTCCAGCCTTTGGCGTTAGACTCCCTCATCTTCAACACCGACAAATCTGCGGTAATCATCAAAGCACGCCCAGAGGGTTCTACGACAGGTGCCGACACCTTCCGCGGAGACAAAAACATTGAAGACCTCGCATTCCTCTCTTATCTGCAAGATTTCATCGAGAAAAGAAAAAGAGAGATGCCAGAGGGTTCATACACCACAAAACTTTTCACAAAGGGGGTGAACAAAATCTCTCAGAAAGTGGGAGAAGAGGCGGTGGAAACCATCATTGAAGCGACCAACGGAACCAACGAACAGTTCCTCTACGAGTCGTCCGACCTCATCTACCACCTAATCGTCCTCCTGACTGAAAAGGGCTATAGGATTGAAGACCTCGCAAGAGAACTGAAAGCCCGCCACAAGGAATAAAATCAGAGCATGAAGTGTGTTACAAAATATTTATCGTTAAATTAACCCCATAAACATGAGTTTTAGCAAAGAGGCGAATAAGTTGTTCGATGCGGCCATCGTAGATTACCACAAAACCGACGATGTAGACGCTCCTATGAAGAACCCTTATGCGCCACAAACCATCGAAAATGTCCTATATCTGAAGAATTGGATCGATACCGTACAATGGCACTTGGAGGACATTATCAGAAACCCTGAAATCGACCCTGTCGAGGCACTTGCCATCAAACGCAGAATAGATAAATCCAACCAAGACAGAACAGACCTCGTGGAGAGAATCGACAGCTATTTCTTAGAGAAATATTCAGGTGTAAAAGCAAAGCCTGAAGCGGTCATCAATACCGAGAGCCCTGCATGGGCGGTCGACCGCCTCTCAATCCTCGCCCTCAAAATATACCACATGAGACAAGAGGTGGAGAGGAAAGATGTTGAACCCAACCATATCGAGTGCTGCCAAAAGAAACTGGATGTGTTGCTCGAACAACGCGAGGATCTCTCTTCTGCCATTGACCAACTGATTTCGGACATTGAGAACGGCAACCGTTACATGAAAGTCTACAAGCAGATGAAAATGTACAACGACCCGAACCTCAATCCGATTCTTTACGGAAAAAAATAACCTCATTATGGGCAAAGAGATTCTAATCATGCGACTTTCCGCAATGGGAGATGTGGCGATGACTATCCCGGTCATCGCTTCATTCGTTAACGCTCACCCAGAGGCTCATGTGACGATGTTGTCAACTCCCAAACTCGAACCCCTATTTCAAAACATCCCCAACCTCTCTTTTATGCCTGTCGACACAAAAGGGAAATATAACGGCATACTGGGAATGTTCAAATTATTCAGGGATTTGAGGAAAAAGCAGAATTTCGACATGATGATAGACCTTCATGATGTCCTGCGCAGCAAAATCCTTCGCACGCTGTTCCGGCTCTTCGGAAAGAGTGTGTTCGTCATCGACAAAGGCCGTGAAGAGAAAAAGAGACTGACCCAAGGAAGTTTGAACGAACAACTCAAAACCTCCATTGAGAGATACCAAGAGACCTTTGAGAAAGCCGGCTTCTCATTCTCTGTGAAAAAAGAGAATTTCCTTCCTCAGGAAAAATTGCCACTCTCAGAAGATGCCCAAAGGATGATTTCCGAAAAAGGTTCTACCCAATGGATCGGAATAGCCCCTTTCGCCCAACATGAGGGGAAAATATACCCGATAGAAAAATGTGAGGAGGTTGTGAAATATTTCTCCAAGAAAGAGAATGTCCAGATTCTGCTATTTGGAGGAGGAGAGAAGGAAAAGAAAATATTGGACGAATGGGCAGCCCGTTACGAAAACACCCTTTCACTGGTAAACCGGTTCAAACTCACTGACGAAATCGGACTCATCCAAAATTGTGCGGTACTCCTCTCGATGGACTCCGCCAATATGCATTTGGCATCAATCGTCCAAACACCGGTCGTTTCAGTCTGGGGCGCAACCCACCCCCACGCCGGATTCTATGGTTACGGACAAAAATTAGAAGATGCGGTACAACTGGAAATGGAGTGCCGTCCCTGCTCCATCTTCGGAAATAAGCCCTGCAAATGGGGGGATTTTCGCTGCATGAATGGAATAAGCGCAGAGATGATCATTTCAAAAATAGAAAAATACACCCGCTAAAAACAATCTAATAGATTTATTTTCAATAAGATAAAAATATTTTAAAAAGTTTTAGATAAAAAAGATATGAACATTTTGTCTTTTCATGAAAATTATCTATTTTTGCAAACCGAATCTAACAAGGTTTCTCTAAGGAAAATCTAACAAGAGGAAGCCAAGAAGAAAAACCAAGTGAGGTTCAAATAAATAAATCGAGTAATAACAAAGTAAAAATACACGGCAATGAAAAGAACATTCCAACCTTCTAACAGAAAGAGAAAGAACAAGCATGGCTTTCGTTCAAGAATGGCTACTGCTAACGGACGCAGAGTATTGGCATCTCGCCGCGCTCACGGAAGAAAGAAACTTACAGTTTCTGACGAGTATGCTGTAAGAAAGTAATACTTGCGTAGTAAAAAATCTCACTTAAAGAAATAGGGCATGCACGAGGCATGCCTTTTTTCATAAAAAAATCTTACCTTTGCGAAGTGGAGGAATTTACTCCACACACTCACTACTTACGAATAAAAAAAGTTTGAGAATGGCAGCAAAAGACAACAAGAAAAATTTCAGTGTCAAAAACTTACTAATCAATCCGTATACCATCAGCCTTGTCGCGCTGATCATCATTTTTGTGGCTCTATACTTCGGCACTTCCGCATGGCTGAAGTCATACACGCAGCACGGCGTGGAACTGATAGTTCCGGATGTGACCGACCTCTCCATCGGCGAGGCGGAAGAGATCTTCAAAGATAAAAAGATGAAATGCGAGGTCATCGACTCTGTCTTCATGAGCGGCAAAAGATTGGGCGGAATTGTAGAACAAATCCCACCAGCTGGCTCTAAGGTGAAAGAGGGGCGCACCATCTACCTCATCACCAACTCAAGTTCCATCCGCAAGATTGCCCTGCCTGACATTCGTGAGATCTCCCTTCGACAAGCAGAGGCAATGATTAACTCCGTCGGATTGAAGGTGGACAGCATCGAATATGTCCCATCAGAATACAAAGACCTTGTGAAAGATGCAAAACACAACGGAAAGATTTTGTCTCCGGGGGCAAGAATACCAGAGGGGTCTCCTATCGTGCTTTTGGTCGGCAAAGGCAACGCAGAGGAGGAAATTGAGGTGCCAAGTTTCCGCGCACTAAACGCCACCCAATCACTCAACAAGGCTCATGCTGCCTACGTCAACATCGGAGAGATCATCTATGACGTTAAGCCAAAAGATGAAAAAGATGCCGACTCATATTTTGTCTATAAGCAAAGTCCTATCACCAAAACCATCGTGAAGTTTGGTGAGTCCATCAACATATACCTCACAAAAGATCCTACTGCTTTAGAAGTTCCGGAGGAAATTTTCCTTCCAGCTCCTACTGATGCAGAGAATGAGATTGAGCTTTCAGAAAATGAAGATGAATAAATAACTTATGTCATAGCGCAAAGAGCAATGATAGAGGGAATCTACGAAGAGGAATACGATTACGAAGTACCAAGTATGGGCGACTTCGAGTCTGGTGCGTCGCTACTCGACACCCCCCTAAGTGAGGAGGAGTCGAAATTTCATGAGCATTTCAGATTCGTTGTGGAAAAAGGTCATTCATTATTACGCATTGACAAATACCTTGTCAACTGCATGGCTGGAATATCGCGCAACCGCATACAAGATGCGGCAGAGGCAAAGTGCATTTTAGTCAACGGAAGTCCCGTAAAATCAAATTACCGGGTGAAACCGTTCGACCTCATACAGGTCATGCTCACCTATCCACCAAGCGATTTCAACATCGTCCCACAAGAGATTCCTCTCAACATCGTCTACGAGGATGATGATGTGATTTTAGTGAACAAACAACCCGGAATGGTGGTACACCCCGGTTTCGGAAATTTCGAGGGCACTCTGCTAAATGCTTTGGCATGGCATCTGAAAGACGACCCCGACTTTGACGCTAACGACCCGCGCCTCGGATTGGTACATCGAATCGACAAAGACACTTCGGGGCTTCTCATCATCGCTAAAAATGAAGATGCGAAAACCATCTTAGGAAAGCAATTCTTCAACAAGACAACGAAAAGATTATATAACGCACTGGTTTGGGGCAACATCCCCAATGACGAAGGGACTATCACCGGCGATTTAGGTCGCGACCCAAAAGACAGGATGCTTTTCACAGTCTTCCCAGAGGGTGAAAATCCTAACGCCAAATATGCCATCACCCACTACAAGGTATTGGAGCGTTTTGGTTACGCCACATTGGTGCAATGCAGGTTAGAGACCGGAAGGACTCATCAGATCAGGGTTCACATGAAACACATCGGGCATACCCTTTTCGCAGATGAGCGATATGGCGGATTGGAGATCCTACGAGGCAACACGACCGCAAAATACAAACAGTTCGTCAACAACTGCTTTGAAATCTGCCCACGCCAAGCCCTCCACGCCAAGACATTAGGCTTTGTACACCCTCGCACTGGAGAGGAGATGTATTTCGACTCCGAATGGCCGGAAGATTTCCGCCTGCTAATCGAGAAATGGAGAAGGTTTGCGCAAAATGGGGCAAACGAGTAGGAGACCAACCACCCTAAAGAGCGAAGTCTCTCTCCTACCCCACCCGATTTCATCCATGATATTTTTTATACCAAGCCACAAAGCTCGCTATCCCCTCCGAGAGATCCGTAGAAGCCCTGTAACCCCTCTCCGTTTCCAACAGGGAGGTGTCCGCAAATGTGGTATGCACATCGCCCGGCTGCATCGGCAACAAATCCAATTGCGCCTCAACACCCAATGCAGACTCCAACGCATGAATGAAGTCCATCAATGGCATCGGACGACCATTCCCGATATTGTAGAGCGCATAGGGAAATTTCCTGCCCTCCTCCACCACTGGCTTTTGTTCAATCACTCGCACAATGCCCTCCACTATGTCGCCGACATAGGTGAAATCCCTTGACAAATTTCCATAATTGAAAACTTTTATTGGGCGACCCTCCAAAATCGCTTTTGTAAACAACATCGGAGCCATATCGGGGCGACCCCACGGACCATAAACCGTAAAGAAACGCAATCCCGTCATCGGAATACCAAAGCACATGCTATAAGAGCGTGCCAAAACCTCATCGACCTTTTTAGTCGCCGCATACACAGAGACCTGATCGTCCACAGTGTCTGATTCAGAGAACGGAACTTTCTTATTATCCCCATAGACCGAACTGGAAGAGGCATAAACCAAATGCCCCACCCCATGCAAGCGCACCACCTCCAAAAGGTTGGCAAATCCGACAACGTTACTATCAATGTATGCGGAAGGCGACTCCAATGAAGCTCTAACACCCGTTTGGGCGGCAAGATTCACCACCACATCAAAACACTCCTCCCCAAACAGCCGGTCGAGCCTCTCCTTATCCTCCAAGGAAGCATATACGAAACGATAATTACCGAAAAGCTCGCTCCGAACCGTCTCCCCCCTCGAAACATCATCACCCAACAACACTCCGCACTCCCTTAGGCGAGCCTTCTTCATCTCAATAGGGTAAAAACCCTCCAGAGAATCAAGTCCGACCACTTTATCACCCCGCTCAACCAAACGTCTCACCAAGTGAAAACCTATGAATCCTGCAGCACCTGTAACCAATATTTTCATACGAAAAAAATACTCTTAAAAAAAAACATACAAATTTGACCACTAAATTACAAAAAAATTAAAAGTTTAACTTATCTAAATTCATAACTTAAAATTTTTGTGTTACATTTGTAGGCGATAAGTTGCGGTGAGTTTTGAAGAGCTCGACTCTTCGATGATGCAGAATGAAAAAATTTGAAAGTATAACAAATAAAAAAAATACAAAAGGATGGAAATAAAGAAATCCCCAAAAGCAGACTTGGAGAACAAACGTTCGACGTTTGTTTTGATAGGTCTCTTATTAGCGTTAGGGTTCACCTACATTTGCTTTGAGTGGACCAACACGGAGGTAACTGTTCACGAAGCGATTGATGATGGAGGTCCAATGGAAGGAGACGATGACATTCCACCTCCAACACAACAGGAACAACCACAAGAAATCAAACCAGAGACTCCTCCTCCAGCACAGGTGGCTGAACAGGTGTTGACAGTTGTAGAAGACGACAAGCAAGTTGATACTAAACTTGAAATCGAAACTGAGGACACAGGAAAAGAGGTTGAAATCGAAAATGTCGTTCTGGATGAGGAAGAAGAAGAGGAAGAAGAGATCTTCGACATGATGAAGGTGGATAAAAAAGCCGTCTTCAAGGGAGGAGAGGCCGCATTGATGAATTACTTGAAAAATAACTTGGAATATCCGCAAGTGGCTATCGACAACAACATCCAAGGTCGTGTGTTCGTAGCGTTCGTCGTTGAGAAGGACGGTAGAATCACTCAGGTTAAGGTGACACGTGGTGTTGACCCATTGCTCGATAAAGAGGCTGAACGCGTGGTGAAGAACATGCCAGCATGGGAACCAGCAGAACAACGTGGAAAACCTTGTCGTGCGAGATTTACCTTGCCAGTATTGTTCAGATTTAAATAATATTTTCAAATATGAAGACACCGGCAGAGTTTCCTGTCGGTGTCTTCTTTTTTTAACTGCCGAAATAATTCATGGAATACAGAAAAGTTCGCTCCCTGATTTATACTTTAGGCAACTTCCATAAAAATCATTTTACACTTAACAATTATCCAATGAAACATCTCTTTTTAGCTCTTTTAGGATTAACTGCCGCTGTCTACACTCAAGCCGCAGAATGGAGTCTGATATGGTCTGATGAGTTTGATTACTCTGGTGCTCCCGATGCCTCAAAATGGTCGTTCGACACTCAAGGCAACAACTGGGACTGGGGAAATGATGAAGCCCAAAACTACACTCCCCAAGAAAACGGGAACGCTTGGGTGGAAAACGGCAACCTCGTCATCGAGGCAAGAAAGGAAAACTACTACTGGTATGGCGACGGACAGACCAAAAACTACACTTCCGCCCGACTCATCACAAAAAATAAAGGAGATTGGAAATATGGGAAATTTGAAGTAAAAGCCCTTCTCCCTACTGGGAATGGTGTGTGGCCTGCCATCTGGATGCTTCCTACCGACGAAGTCTATGGCGGTTGGCCGAAAAGTGGAGAACTGGACATCATGGAGAATGTCGGATTCGACCCGCTGAAAATCCATTGCAACATCCACACAGAAGCCTACAACCACGGCATCAACACCAACAAAGGAAACACAATGCAAACCTCTGCACCTTACGAGAATTGGCACGTCTATAGTCTGGAATGGGTGGAAGACAATGTCTCGTTCTACTTAGACGGGCAGCTGGTCTTCTCGTTCGACAAAGAGGCGGACAACAATTCCGCCGTCTGGCCATTCGACCAACGCTTCCACCTTTTGCTGAATATCGCCGTAGGTGGCGGATGGGGCGGAATGGAAGGCATACACGACCATATCTTCCCTCAAAAAATGTTGGTGGATTATGTGCGAGTTTACGAAGCTAACAATGCAACGTCCTTAGCCGAACTGAATCAAAATAGGGTAAAGGTCACTCCTTCTTTTGCTGAGACTTCCGTCAATATCAACGGAAATTCTAACGAGACATACCAAATCATCTCCATGCAGGGAGTCGTCATCGCCTCCGACATCAAGAGTGGGGAACTAAATATCTCAGACTGGCAAAAGGGCCTCTATTTCGTCTGCCTAAATGGCGAAAGGGTCGGTTCATTCATCAAACGATAGAAATTCCACCCTGTTCACTATACAAGAAGGGCTGCCTAACGATTGAACGTTGGACAGCCCTTTTCTTATCAAAGAAGAATGCACTTCTATAAATTACAATTTCTGTTTCGACCAAATTTTAAATTTCAGCGAAGTGAATTTTATAGAACCTACCTAAGTAGTTTGCCTAAAATTATTTTTCCACTTCGTAACCCGCTTCAACCCAATCTTCAAAACCAGACTCCAAGTTGTAAGTATAAGGTTTCTTCCAAATTGAAGCAATCCTTCCCGGCAATACAATACCGTTACCACTCCAGCCTGTAGTTCCGTAAATGAAGATTTTCTTTCCTGTCTTGAAGTTGGCTTTCAGCTCCGTCATGAAAGGACCATCATTTAACTCCCATGAATTAGCGTCCGTTCCGTCAATATTGATGGCGCCCGGAATATGCCCTGCCGCATAATCTGCCGCAGGACGGCAATCCAAGATTTGCGGGTTATCTTCGCTTTCAATCATCTGTTTGAACAACTCCAGTCCAACTTTGTTGTAATCACCTACCGGACTCGGATCGTCTTTGGAGTCACAAGAGCAACTCAATAGTGCGACAACGAATGCCGCAAATAACAATTTAAAATTTCTCATAACTTTCTCTTTTACATGAATAAACATTTATTTAACATCACCTTGGTTCTTTACCGGTCACCACTGAATCCGGATATGCCTCTTTCCAACCGGGGAATCCACACTCCAAAATAATCGTATTTTCACGACCCCATATTTTGGAAATCTCACCCGGAAGAGCCATTCCAATCGGACTCCAACCTGAATTGTTGTAAATATACAATCTCTGCCCTTGTTGGAAAGTAGCCTTCAACTTTGTCATGAACTCGCTGGTCGCATCCATCCATGCCCTATTGTCAGAAGCATCTATGTTGATTGCCCCCGGAATATGTCCAGCCTCATAATCTTCAACACTACGGGTGTCCAAAATCTGAGGTTCCATCTTGTTTACATCTCTCTCAAAATCAAGTCGTGCTTTAAAAAGATCCACCGCCAAACTGATGAAATCTCCTTTATCATCGTCGTCATCGCAACAACCATCACAACAACACAAGCATACCGCAAGCACTGCCGCAAAAAAATACCTGAACTGTTTCATTTCGTATTAGATTTAATGTTTAAACATAAAATAAATTGACTCTGAAACCATAAAGAAAAAAGTAGGGTGAAACAACCCACCCTACTTGTGATATTGAAAAACTAAAATTACTTTTCTACATTGTAACCTGCATCCACCCAACCTTTAAAGCCAGATTCCAAGTTATAGGTCAACGGTTTTCCCCAAGTATTCGCAATTCTTCCTGGCAACGCCATTCCTGAAGAAGACCAACCTCCATCACCATAGATGAAAATCTTCTTAGAAGTTTCAAATTTAGCTGTGAGTTCTTGCATAAACACCCCATTATCGGAAGACCATGTCTTAGGGTCTGTCGCATCAATATTGATAGCGCCCGGAATATGTCCTTCCGCATATTTTGCAGCTGAACGATAATCAAGGATTTGAGGATTAGACTCGTTATCTATCATCGCCTTAAATTTGGCAGCATCCAGCTTGTTGTAACCTTCCAACTTCTCTTTTCCTCCGCCATCATCGCTACAAGATACACACAATAAAACTGCGACAAAAGCCGCAAAAAACAATCTTAAATGTCTCATAATTTTAACCTATTATATATTAAACAATTTTTCAGTTTTGGAATAGCAAATATACATCATTTCACCTAAAAAAGAAACTTTTTGCTAATGTTTTGTGACCTCAACTTTTTGGGTTTCAGGAAGCGTCTCATTGCGCACTGCCACTTGCTTCACGACATTGCGCGCCAACTCTGCGAACGCCTGCCCTGTCATCGTCTGCTCGTCGCAAGCCACAGGGACTCCTGCGTCACCACCCTCACAAATGCTCTGCACGATCGGAATCTGACCTAAGAACGGAACGTTCAACTCCGCCGCAAGATTCTTACATCCCTCTTTCCCGAAGAGATAATATCTATTTTCAGGAAGTTCCGCCGGCGTGAACCATGCCATATTTTCCACCAAGCCCAGAATCGGCACATTCACCTTCTCGCCTTGGAACATACTGATACCCTTCCTCGCATCTGCCAACGCCACCGCCTGAGGTGTACTTACGACAATTGCACCCGTAATAGCAACCGTCTGAACCATCGTCAGATGGATGTCGCTCGTTCCTGGAGGCAAATCGACGATGAAATAGTCCAACTCACCCCAATTGGCATCGCCAATCAACTGCTTGAGCGCATTGCTCGCCATACCACCACGCCAAAGCACAGCATCTTCCGGATTGACGAAAAATCCGATGGAGAGCATCTTAACGCCATATTTCTCTTCCGGACGAATCAAGTCTCGTCCCCCGACTGTCTCCAACACCGGACGCGCATCTTCCATGCCAAACATCTTAGGGACGGACGGCCCAAATATATCCGCATCCAAGAGTCCGACCTTATAGCCCTCCTTCGCTAACGCCACCGCCAAATTGGAGGAGACGGTGGATTTTCCCACCCCTCCCTTTCCGGAGGAGACCGCAATGATGTTTTTCACCTGAGGAAGCAGTTTTTCGGGTTGAGGTGGAAGTGCAGACTTATACTGCACATCAATATTCCCTTTGATTTCCGCCTCTTCGCCGACATAGGTCAAAATCGCCTGCTCACTCGCCTTCACCAACGATTTCGCAAATGGGTCGTTGGGCTTATCCAGCAAAAGCGAAAAAGAGATCTTATTTCCATCAATTCGGATGTTGTCATCCACCATTCCTGCCGAAACAATATCCTCTCCTGTTCCGGGGTAACGCACATGCTTGAGCGCGTCCAATATTAGTTGCGGGTAAAATGCCATTTTTACTGTTTTTTATACTACATTTTCAACAACGCAAATTTACAAATATTATTTTGTTTCGGACGGCAGACGACGAATTTTAAATCATCGAAAAAACTCCCCTAATTGTAGATTTTTTTTGTTCAATTAAAGAATTTTTACGAATATTGCGCACAAACTTAATAAACATAAATGTAGAAATGAACTTAATTCAACTATTCAAAAACATCAAGCCGTATGTGATGCCCTACAAATGGCTCGTATTGGCAACTTTAACACTAACGCTCATAGGGTCGCTAATGGCACAGGTAAATGCCATCGTGCTGGATTGGACCGTTGACACCATCAACTCACATATCACATCCGGAGGGAAATGGGGAGCCAAGGCCATAGAGATAGTAACATTCATCTCAATCGTTTTGCTGGGAAAGGAGCTTGTTTCCGCACTAATCACCTTCTTCCAACGCTATTTTGGAGAGAGGATGCGCATCTTCGTCTCTAAAGACCTCGCACAAGCGGTAGTCGACAAAGTATTGACCTTTAAGGTGGCGTTCTTCTCCGCTACAGACAACGAACCCGGGAAGCTGCAGACTCGTATCGACCAAGGTGTCAGCAGCCTCTCAAGAACGGTGCAGAATTTCTTCATCGACCTTTTGCCCCTCTTCACCAGTGCGATATTGGCGTTGATACTGATGTTCCAAGCCAATGTGTGGGTGGGACTGGTCGCATTGTGCATCATCCCCATCTATTTCCTCATCACCTATCGTCAGGCTGAGACACTGAAAGGTTGGAGAAGAGACATGAGGAAACACCGTGAGGAGAAGAGCCACGGAATCATGAATATCCTCGAATCAATCAATGTCATCAAGTCCTTCAACCGTGAACAGATTGAAAGCAATAAGCAGCTGGAGATTCAAAACAGGGTGACCGACAATCAATTAAACACCCGAAAAACAAGCTTTTTCTTTGAAGGAATAAAGAGTTTCGTGCAGCAAATCGGAACAGTGCTCATCATCATCCTGACTGCCTATCTGGTCTTGACCGACTATCCGGGAATGTCCATCGGAAAGATCATGTACCACATCATGTTGTTTGGTAACGTGACTGCACCTATCACGCAGCTCCACAGAATCTTCGACGATATGAACGATGCGCTCGTCTATGCGGAGAGTTTCTTCGGAATCCTGAACAATGATAAGGATAAAGAACCAAGCGGACATTACAAACCGGAAAAGATTGAGGGTAATTTCGAAATCTCCAACGTAGACTTCACCTACCCGAACGGAACAAAAGCGTTGCACAACATCAACATGAAAATCAACAGCGGAAAAATCACCGCATTGGTGGGACTCTCCGGAGCTGGTAAAAGTACCATCGTCAACTTGTTGGACAAATTCTACGAACCGGATTGCGGCTCAATCAAACTGGACGGGGTCGACCTGAAAGACTACGACACTCAGTTCCTGCGTGACAATATCGGATTGGTTCTTCAAAAAAATCATATCTTCGACGGAACAATCGCCGAAAACATCCTCTATGGTAATCCGAATGCCTCAATGGAGGAGGTCTACGAGGCCGCACGCAAATCATATTTGTACGACCAAGTGATGGCTTTGCCGATGAAATTCGACAGCAAGGCGACTCTTCTATCAGGAGGACAACAACAACGTATCGCCATTGCCAGAATGTTCCTCAAAAACCCTCCTATCATCTTTTTGGACGAACCAACCGCCAGCTTGGATGCTATCGCTACCGAACAAATCAAAAACAGTATCGATGCAATTAAAAAGGACAGAACCGTCATCATCATTTCCCACAACATCTCCCAAATCATCGACAGCGACATCATCTACGCTCTGCAAAGCGGTCGTGTAGAACAAGGGGGAGACCCTGATGATGTATACAAACAAGGCGGTATCTATAAGGACATCATGGATGCTTCCGCAAGAAGTATGAACATCGAAAAGATTGCCAAAACCATCGAGGGTGGCAATGATGATTCTGATGATATATAACATATTGTTTTTCAGACATTTGAGTAGTATTATGTTTTTTTAACAAAAAAAAACTCCTCAGATATTGTGGATTTTAAAAAAAAATTTCTGACATTTGCAGTAATATATTGAAAGAAATATGCGAAGTTTCATGCAAAATAATTGGTGGTGGTGCTTACAAATTTTAATTTGTGAGTGACGCTCTTTGTTTTGCACAAGTCCAGAAATGGAGGCCCGTCGTACTCACGACGGGCTTTTTTTATTTTCCCCAGATTATTAACCCAAAAAAAATTTTATAGTATGAATTACAATGTAAACGAAAATGGTTTCTACGGAGAATTTGGCGGAGCATTCATTCCAGAAACTCTCCAAAGAAGTATTGAGGAATTGAAGAACAATTACCTCAAAGTCATCAGTGAAAAATCATTTCAGGATGAGCTGAAACAGTTATTGCGCGACTACGTCGGAAGACCTACTCCCCTCTATCATGCTCAACATCTATCGGAAGCCGTAGGTGCGAAAATTTACCTAAAAAGGGAAGATCTCTGCCACACAGGTGCGCACAAACTCAACAATGCCATCGGACAAATCCTGCTTGCGAAAAGACTCGGAAAGAAGCGCGTGATTGCAGAGACCGGTGCGGGGCAACATGGTGTGGCGACGGCGACCGTCTGCGCCCTCATGAATATCCCTTGTACTATCTACATGGGTGAGACCGACATCAAACGGCAATTCCTGAACGTGCAGCGTATGAAGATGTTAGGGGCGAATGTGGAGGCAGTCACATTTGGCACTAAAACATTAACAGAAGCAGTGGATGCAGCCTTGACAGACTATTGCAACAACCCCGAAACCTTCTACCTGCTCGGCTCTGCTGTCGGACCAGCTCCCTACCCCGACATGGTGGCACACTTCCAATCGGTCATCAGCGAGGAGATCAAAAAGCAACTCAAAGAGCAGGAAGGCCGTGAAAATCCGGACTACCTGATTGCCTGTGTAGGAGGGGGAAGCAACGCCGCCGGAACATTCTTCCACTACTTGGACAATGAAAAGGTACAGCTCATCCAAGCAGAGGCTGCCGGACTGGGTGTCAACACGGACAAAAACGCCGCAACGCTCCACAATGGTAAAATAGGAGTCTTGCATGGTAGCAAAGTCCTCTTCCTACAAGACGAACAAGGAAAGGCCATTGACCCCTACTCCATTTCCGCCGGCTTAGACTATCCCGGTGTCGGACCGCTCCACTGCCATCTCGCCACATCAGGAAGAGCCAGAGCCATCGCCATTACCGACCAAGAGGCATTGGATGCCGCACTACAACTCACCCGTCTGGAAGGCATCATCCCTGCGATCGAAAGCTCACACGCATTGGCGGCACTGAACAAAATAGAGTTCCAACCCTCCGATGTAGTAGTACTGACCGTCTCCGGTCGAGGCGACAAGGATATGGAGACCTATTCCAAATACTTCGACAAGTGAAGAGAAGATGACACTATCGCTCGAAAAACGATACCCCATCCTCTAAAATAAAATACGGAACTCAATGCTTTTTGAATTCCGTATTTTTTTCATGCTCTACAAAAGCTTTTGAAAAATTCACGTTTATGAATAGTGATCAGTAAAGGAAACCATCATATACACCCAACAAGACGCCCCCAAATATCTACTTTAAAGTAGATAAATAGAAAATATCTATTTTTTCATAGAAATTCTTGTAATCAATATGACATTTCCTTATAGTAGCCGCCAAGTCAATTTTACGATTCAAAGAAAGTGACACTGCCAAAACAGAATATGTATTGGCTGGCACATTCCTAAGTTTTACCGTTGCAATACTATGTGGATTGATGGCGAAAATGTAGCATTTACATTTCCGGTCGAAAAACCTTGTCCTGTTGCATAGTAACAAAAACACTCCCGAAAATCCGAAGTCAACAAGCAATAATAAAATACGGAACTCAATGCTTTTTGAATTCCGTATTTTTTTTCAAATTGCCTAAATCACAAATTCAAATTTATCAACAATATTCCGCAACTTCGTCTCGAACTGAACAATACCATCTTTGATCGGTTCTGTTATCTTATCAATCAGTTCAATACGCTGGCGACAATCCAAGACAAGCTGTTTTCTCTTGTTTTTTTCCACCTCGCTGCTCTCTATGATTCCCTTCAACTTGCTATTCCGTGAAAAGTTAAATGTGGAAGATTGCTCCAACTCCTTGCTTGCGGTCTCAATATCGGAACTCAATTTTTCAATTTGCGCCTCATAGCCCTTCAGGTTGTTTTCCAACTTCGTTTTCACTTCATTCAACGCTTCATAATCATAAACGGTAGGAGCAACGACATCCGAAACCATCTTGAAGAGGGTCTTCACACCCCCGACAATAGCACTGCCCTTTTCCTTGTTCTGCAAGGCCTCTTCGCCCAGCAAAGCTTCAATCTGAGAGATGTCGTTTCCATTCAACTTTTTGATCGCCGATTCATATTGCGCACTCTGATAGCGTTTAACCAAGCCATCCGCATAACGCTTCAACATTCCATGCAACTGGATTGAAGGACCGATCAATTGTGCATAATTTCCGAGCGTCTCGAAAATATACATGAGCGTCTCATCAAAAGACCTCTTCTTCTCCTCTATCATCTCCTTTTTACCCTTTGCCTTGATCAACTTGCCCAAGAAACTATCCTGTTCATCATTCTTCGCCAAGACATTTGCAATTTTAGGAATGGAATCCACGACACCGCCTGTTGCCATAGATGCGACCGTCTGCACACTGGAAGATAGCATATTACCGGCTTGCGACAACAAATTGATGGTCTCTTGTTTATCCTCCTCTATCTCATAACGCAACTGCGCCTCATTGACAAATATGAAACTTTGTATCAACGAACTATAACTGTCTCTCAACGCCTCCTTCTCCTTATCCGAACCAGCAGACTGCAACGACTTGTACAGACAAGTCAGCACGTTGTCAATCGCCATCATCGTCATCGTAGGAGACTGAACATACTGCAAGACCTGCATCTGAGATTTCAAAGCCAACATTACGGCAGGAGAGGCACCAGACTCTAATGACGAAACAAAACTCTCCAACCCGCCAATGGAAGTGATACTCTTTGAATCAGCACTAACAGGCTCTACCGAACTAACAACCACAGGCTCCTTCGCAGGAGACTGCGCAGGCGCATTATCACCACCAAGCTTCCCCAAACCTTCTGCAGCCGAGGATATCTTTTTTGAAATATCATCAAATAATCCCATAATCTTTTATTTTAAATTAAACTTATCTTTTATTCAAACACGCAATTTCAAATCGTCATCAACACCTCCCTAACAAAAGAGAGTGCATTCTGCAAATCGTATAAATTGGTATATTCATCACACTGATGGGCGTTGTAATATCCGCAGCTCAGATTGCAGACTGGAATGTCCAACCCCCTCATCTTCAACTCTACGACATCTGTCCTTCCTCCTTGAACCGGCTCGTAACCGAATTTTTCTAAAATAGTCCCCGGTATGAAATCCGGAGGACAAAGAGGAATGCCACGCCCCTCCACAACAAAATCCGACCTCCCTTTTCGATCACACTCTATAATGTACTTGCAATCAGAAAAGAAACTCAAATCTGCCACATGGGCTCCTCTACAACCGTTCAAATCTCCCTTTCTCTCCTCCTCAACAAAAAACGCCACCTTTAGGTTGGGCAACTCCTGCAACAACTGCAGGGCAATCCAAATTCCATTTTTGTCGTCAGCACCCAACCCGACCAATTCGCCTAATTCGTTTTTTGCGGAAACAATCCCATCAAACTCCTCAATCAGACGGATTTCAGGAGAATGAACTTCATCCAAATGTGCGGCCAGACATGGATAAGGTGATGCAACACCCTTGGTGATGTAAACATTGCCAAGAAAATCAACATTGACCAGCACCTCACTACCTCGCAACATTTCCAAAATCAGCTGCCTGATGGCAACCTCATTCCCTGAACGACTGTTTATGGTATATAACTGTTTCAACAATTCCATTTCAACACTTGATTATAACTGGTCTCTTTCATAACCATCATATCCGATAGCTTTTACTTTAAGTTCAGGATCCGCTCCAAACTCCTTGTCTCCATCGAAATACTTATTCATCACCTCGCTCATTACTTTTGCGACACCCAATTTCTTTGAATCCCACAAATGAACGCCCCAATCAATTCTGATTGCCATGCTATTGACATTTTCAGCGTGTTCCAAGTGTCTCAAAAAGATGTTGGGACTACTAGTGTCATGAAATTGTTGTCTGTCACATAACAAACCCAACTCCCCTTTAAGCCTATTTTCCGTCTCCTCCAACATCTTCGAGAAAGTAGGAACATCATGAACCAAAATGTTAGGGTCATCAAAGGTTGAATCTCCTTTTTTCCCTCCGTATGTGAAATGGACGTGTGTTGGATATTTTGGCTCTTGTCCACCACCAGCGGAAAGAAGCGTAACAACCCAATGCCCCTCTTGGCAAGCCAAGCTGTTCAAATCCTCCATAAAAGCCTGAAATTTGGAAGTTTTGCGGGTCGCCTCAGTTGGAAGGTAGAAAGAATTATAAGGGATCTCACCTATCTCACGACTGATATAATTAAAACCAGCCATTTTAGCAAAATAAAAAGAAAACTGAGAGATTCCCACTTCCGCACAACTCGAAGTAGAGACAACCGTCACCTTCGACTTGCGGTTTATGTAACACCCATAAGGACGATTAACAGGAAAATGCTCCACCGCCAAACGATCCTCGGGTCTTTCATCCACCGGTCTCGTACTTGCTAAGTTTACCAGTCGAAAATCATTCGAGCTATCCACCACCTCCATAATATCATCAATACTCAAACGTAATTTCGCATGCACATCGTATATTGAGACAAACTGAGGGGAAACTTGGAAGCGAGTAGACCTGTCCATGTTTCTGGCAAAAGCCAATTTTAATTTTTCTGTATCGTCATTTAGTTTTTTCTTCTTTTCCTCATCTTCAATCGCCTCTGTGAAACCTGAGCCTATCAAACCGGCAGGAACAGCAAAAATCGCGATACCTAAAACACCCACCATACAAGCAACTATACGTCCACCCAATGAAACAGGCGTGTAATTTTCTGCAAACCCTCCGGGATCCCCCAAATATTGCATGAAGGCCCAAATCATAGGAGTTATTCCATCGGAATAAACGTCAGGCTGAACCTCTTGTTCTGTAAAATATAGAATAAATGAAAGTATAACTGTTATGATCACCAAAAATTGTAAAGAGACCATTAGTTCTTTAGATTTGCTTTGCATTGCGTTCACAAGAATCCTGAAAGATTTCATGTAGCGAAACGCCCTAAACAATCTGGTGATACGCATCACCTTCAACATGGTATAAGGAATCGGATAAAAAAAATGGATATAGAACGGAAAAGTAGAAATCATATCAATAAATCCGTAAAAGGTGAAACAATATCTCACCCTACCCAAAAAGCCTTTATATTTTTCCGATTTAAAATCTGCCACCCATATTCTCGCCACCACCTCAATTGTAAAAAAAATTGTGGTGACAATATCCACCCAATGCAATACCGTACCATATTTTTCCGATATTTCACTGAACGTGGATAAAAAAACCTCCAACGTACTAATGACGATAAATGCGATAATCACATAATCGACAATATTATGCCATTGCGACGTTTTTAAATCATCATCAAAAACATTAGCTAATTTCTCTTTGAAAGTACCAACCTCACTCATATAAGCACCCCTCCTACATAATGCAAAATAACATCAAACAATGCCCACAACACCGGGATTACAGAAAAGATTTCAATTCCAGTCTTTACAGACAACAATAAAAGATTACCAAAATAGTCCTATGCGTTTTCTATAAAACTCGTTAAGAGACTGAAAAAACTCCGTACTATAATTCAAGTCTAACCTTCATATAATACGGAGTCTTATACCGAATTTGTGGTTATTTTTTACCAGCCTCTGTAAGAGTATCGTTGTTATCAGAAAGCTTTGAATTATCAGAATTTGCCACTTGTACTTTTACACCGAAAAGTTCCAACATCTTCTTTTCAAAATTTCCTACCTTAAGGCTTCCGATAACCTTTAAATCTCCACCTTTTGCATCACCTTGACGAATAGACGCCAATGTTGCATCATCATCCGCAAAATTTGAACCTTTGTACACTCTCAAAGTACAATTCCAATTTTTCTTAATTTCGGCTTTCAAAGTCTTTACTTTAGTTCCACCGCTTACTTTAATATCTGCCATAACTTTAAATTTTTATTGGTTATAAATATTCTTTTCTAACTAAAATCTTATTTGCATTTTTTTCAGAGCGTTTTTTGCATTTTCAATATCTCTCTTAATGCTTTCGATACGACGATCATGTGAAGTCGCTCTATCAATCTTACTTTTACGATAACTAGCTTTGGTCGATGGTGACGAAGCACTTTTTATCAACTTTGCATAATGCTCGTTATCTTTTTTCTTAGCCTCCTTTTCTTTTGCTAATGAAGCACGAAGATCTACAAGCCTTTTTTTGTAATATTCTTTACTCATAACTCAACTTTTTTAATCGTCTTAAAAAGGAAAGAGTTGCCCCTAAGATTATAATCGGTCATCCCAAACAACCCTTATCAATAAACTGTCTTTCAATTCATTTAGAACTAAATTGAACTACGCAATCCTCCTCCTTGACCATATCTACCAACATCAGAATCGCACGACTATCGTCAATTCCCATTGCAGATGCCATAGCCATTAAGTTGTCAACCTCTTCACTTGACAATTCGCCATCACAAAGAACAATTTCCAACAACGCTTCAAAAATCATTTCCGCTTCTTCATCCTCAATTTCTGCTGAATGAGACAATAGATAGTCATTGACCTCATCTTCATTCATAGACTGAACTTCTGCAAGAGAAGCATCAACTTCTTTTTGTAAACTCTCTTCTTCTATTTCAAATGCCTCTGCAATTGTACCTAATACGATCTTTTCTGCCTCATCAAATTCCCCGTCTGCCCAGATAGCTGTAGCCATCAATGCAGCTAAATCTTTAACACTTGTATTCATATCAACTAAACAATCTTTTAATTCGGTTTTTTAAACTGTTTTTCTCTTTACGCAACTTTGCCATACGCTCACAAATTTCCTTTCCCTCTTTCGTGCGTTTATCAATTTTTCCAGATTTTGTCCTTTTAACAGCCATAATATTCTGATTTTATAAATTAATTATTCAAACACAATAAACTCAGTTCTTCTATTCACCTCAGAATTTGGATTAGAAGGGTCTTTTAGTTCTTGACTTCCTTTTCCTTCCCATTTCAAACGACTTTCATCAATATCACGAGAAAGTAGGAAATCAACAGCAGCTTTCGCTCTTCCCTCTGAAAGTTTCAAATTGTAATTTGCATCTCCATCTGCTGAAGTATGACCCACAATTTTCACTTTCAACTCAGGATGTTTTGCCATCAATTTTGCCAAATCATGCAAAACAAATTTGGCATCATCCCCTAACTCTGCCTTACCCTTATCAAACTGAGCATTGTTAAAATTCTTTTCTATTTCTTCAATCTTTTCAGCATATACCGTATCTACAACCGTGACGATCTTTTCAACTTCAACCACCTTCTCTACCACTTCGGGTTCTTGGCAACTTCTAAACATGAAGAAAGCAGCCAAAGCGGCAAGTATTGCAGCAAGAGCAATCCATAAACCTGTTTTAGATTTAGCCGGAGCAGGCGGAACATAACCATTCAAATACTCCAAACGGAAACCGCCTTTTTCGCCTCGCATTGCTTTTTCAAACTCAGCAACAACAATTCCATATTGGCTTGCATGACCGACCAATCGTTCAAAATTTGGCTTAGTCCACATTTGTTTTACAGCGATTTTCTTCTTTCCTTGAAGTGAAATCAATTCGTCCTCACCAGTGAAATACCACTCACCGCCTTTGTCTCCTTTCGTGGCATCCAGTTCTTGTTTACTCATCACAATCGGAAAACCTTGGTCTGTATTCAACGCATCTGGGAATGCCTTTTTTAAATCTTCAAGCGTCGCTTGAGGGTACATCACACAATAAGCATTGATAATTCCCAACGCTGTACGGTTTTGAGCCTTTCCATACACTCTAATCTTCTCTGTCATATCAATCCATTTTTAGTTATTACTCAATTCTTTATTCTCACTACCACACTTATGACGATAAAGACAAATCCAATTTATATAAATAACCAATTGAAAAAATCAATATCACGACAAGTATTTCTAAGTTACTACTAAATCAAAAACGTTTTTTTGTTGAAAAGATTTCATTTAATTTTACATCAATAAAAATTAGATTTTTTTTTGAAATAATCTTTAAGATTTTAATGCCATTACACACTCTTCAACATCATAAATTAAAACCTTGACATCTGAGAATTTTTTCTAATATCCTTTCCTGAATAAAGCCTATTAGTTCATGTAAACAACATTATACTTTAAATTTCACTTCTAAGAATCTCTTTTCTCATTAACGTTTATCCAAAATTATAGGAATGAAATCATAAAAAAAATTCCATTTCATTCCATTTGCTTGATAAATATGATTTTCCTTGATATTATGTTTTTAAACACTAATATCCGACAATTAATATGCCTTTGAGTGGTGGAGTAAACTTTGGAGAAGAAAATAACGCATCCAAATAAGCACATGCCACATCATAATCTTTGGTCGCCGGACGTTTAGAACTACTCTTCCTGCTTTTATATTCTTGAAGTACAGCAATGACCAAATATTCAACATCTGGAAGGATGAAAGCTGAAAATATATCCTTTAAAAACTGATAACCATGCACACCTCTACCAGATTCTATTTCTATAATAGTCTTACCATCTTTGCTGAGCGCATCAACAAAAAAAGTTTTTACTCCGTTATCATTGGTAACAACGGACAATTCTATTCTTTCTCCTTTACATTTTCCTTTTTCTACTTTAAAATCTATTCTTTCAAGAGGTTCCTGTAAAATAGCCAACACTTGATTTGAGGTCAAATGTAGATTGTCGGAAGATGTGATTTCCTGAACCTTCTCTTCAAAACACTTTATCACAGCATATAGTTCAGGTGTCATCGTATGCGTTGTGGGAAAAAACTTACTTTTAATTTCTAAATTCATAACTACTCATCTTTAAATTTCTAAAAAAAACACGTTTACACATAAAGGGGGAGGACTTCCGCCACATCATTTTTTTTTGCGTTTCTTTTTACCACCGGTAAACAAACCTAAAACCTTCCCTCCTATTTTTCGTTCCAGACCTCCTCTTGTGGTGGGTATTCCAACAGCCTTAGCTATCTTAGTTTTTAAGGCACTGACGCCCAAAGCCCTTTTTAAGGAAAATGATAATCCGGGTATTTTCATAAGCCTCTAATAATTAACAATTACACATAGATGTTTTTCACAAAAATAAATTAACCTAAACAAAACTAAAATTTCATTCTATATCATTTCCAAGCAACAAACAAAACAAATCTCAACAGGAAAAAACTATTTGTCCAACGACTTTTGCTCTATTTCTTTATGTACTTTCTTCTTGAATCTCTTCGTATTTGGTTTTACAATGATATATTTTTTATCAAGTTTGGTTCTTCTGTACCCCACTGGTTCGCCACCTTTTTTTTGAACCACCATTCCATTGTAACCAGTCTGCATACATAAAGACTGTGCCACCCAATAACTCTGCAAACATGGATAGTCGTCATAATTCAACTCTTTCGCACGGAACGCTTCATACAGACAATTAAAATCGAGTTCAACATCACTTTTCACTTCATACGTCAATGATAAATCTTCTAAAATGGAACGAACAGAGACATCCGAATTGGCATATCCTAACTCAATCTCCCTTTTCAAGAAAAAAGGAAAATCGTTCACCGAAAAGCCTTTCAACCGGAAAATATCATTATCATGAATCGCCACGACAAATTTACAAGTGTCGTCTATCACATCTGCAATTTTGAAACTGTCATTAGCATACACAAAACTATCAACAACATAATAGTCAATCGACCCCAACGTGCTACCAACAACCCTCATCCGGAAATCAAAATTGGCAAAGAAATCATCGACATCAGTATCTTCTGGCAGCTTTTTCATCATACCACTGTTCATTTCCTGTAAAAAAAGAGACTTCAATATAGTTTTGCCATCAATTTGAGCATTCCCATTGAAACATACCATCAATAGCAATATTGGCAACAAAGCTTTAAATATGAAATTGTTTGAAGTCTTCCTTAAATCCATGTCATTTGCGGTTTGGTTTCCAAAGATAGGTGAATTTATCTAAAAAAAAAAATCCACTCCAACAATATTGTGAAGTGGATTGATTTTTGAATCAGGCATCAACCTTGCTTATTTTAACTCCTAAATCCCGATTTAGCAAATCTACGAATTTCATGAAATTACTGATTGTCCACTCCCTGAACACAAAAATAGTTTGTTGGGTCCCATTCATGTCAAAACTATAGGCCTTACATCTTTCTTCTGGTTTCGCATATTCTGGATTGAAATCGACCGTCAAGCCCATGAGATTTTTCCCTATAACCGGCTTACATGCACTATTCACCTCCTCAATCGTTTGTTCTATGGTTTTTCCCGCATTCACACCCTTTACCAACAACAACTCGGCACACTTGCAGGCCGCTTCAATTTTTTTGCTATAGACAGTACCTTCTAAATTGAAAGAAGAACTATCCTTGACACGCTCTCCCTGCTTCTTCATAGAACCATCAAAAGCCTTCAAATTGGTAACTGCAGAAAGCTCGAGGACAGAAGAAACAACCTCACCTAACTTCGCATCTTCTCCAATAAGCTCTGATATTTTATTAAAAAGTGCGGATACGCAAAAAGCGCGGTTGCTCAAGAAGGTCTGCTTCTGACACATACGGAATACCACTTTCTCCCACTCCTCATCAAACTCGTCAGTAGCATCGAGAGCCTCTCTTTCACTATCCGTTAGCGGACGTAATTTTAATTTAGATGCAATCTTCTCATTCCACGACTTGAAGTCTGGCTCTTCCGATAATTGGTTGTAAACGTAAGGATAGGCAATCTGCATACATACCATAGCATAGTTCAAAGTCTTGATCAAATGCTCCTGTGCCGATGAAACACCAACATTTTGCATTTCATTGATGATAGAAATGAGAGCAAGCGTATTACTCAACCTTTTCAGAGAACGAGGATTTGAACCGACAGAGAGACGGGTGATTTCAGACAAAGTTTCCGTAAAGGCAGGGTCATTCAGCTCTGCCTCCGTAAAAAATTCGATTTTCTTCAACGCATCAACCAAGAATGTGTCGACACTATAAGAGGCAACAGGCATGGAAAACGGCAATTGAATGATTTTGTCGAAGAACGAACGAAACTCCCTCTCATTGGCATCTGTCAACTCGCCAAACTTAGGCTTTAATCCCTTGATAACGACATCATAGTCTATTGCTAAAATAAAAACACATTTTTCCAAATCAAAAATGTTCTTAAGCAACTCCAATATCTCCACCGCCATCGGAGGGTCGATACGATCGAGGTCGTCAATGTAAAAAGTAACACCAATTTTAGAACTATCACGAGAGAGGGCCGCATCAATCAGTTTCGCAATCTCCTCTTTTAATAGCATGATGTCAGAAGCAGCGACTGCGTCATCACCTCCCAAAAACTCATCGACCAGACCTCCGTCGATACCTACTGCACCGGCAGCAACCTTTGTTCCGACAGTGGCCATCTTCTTAAACAAACCGCCGATTTTCTTCTTGCTCTCAGCCCATTTCTGCTCACTTGGGTTTAGCGCACCAATTTGGTTGATAATACCCTCTAAAATGGAAATAATCGCCTGAGACGGAGTCTTCATCAATGAAAACTGCCATGTGTTAATCCAAACAGGATAATACGGGGCATCACTCGTTTCACACAAATTATAGCGCAAAAGATTCATCAATGAAGTTTTTCCACTTCCCCACTCACCTTGCAAAGCAATCGTGATAGGTGTATCAGTTAAACGGATATATTTAATCAACGCATCCTGATACACTTGGATTCCAAATAGGTCGTCCTGCGTATGTTTACGAGGGACATCAATGATACTGGATTTCATGTTAATTATAATTTAGGGTTAATTCTACTAAAGTTTCATACAAATGTATATGAACATAAATAGAATGACGATTCCATATAATACCATTAAGAGCAGATAGTTTATTTTAATCCGCCCACCAATACAGAATGAACAAAGTCAACAAACAAAGCAGGAAGGCAAACAAAGGATATATACAAACAAAAAGAGGAGGACATCCACACGGACATCCCCCTCTGGAAAGACGGGCGGCGACCTACTCTCCCA
>CALFTM010000069.1 GCA_937916355.1 uncultured Bacteroidales bacterium | reverse complement strand
GCACGCTCGCCGATGCCAATATGCGCCGTCCCCATGCCATATTTGAGGCAATCTATCGCGATTTATATGCACGTTACCGACACGAACTTATGTCGGACAGCCGAAGCCGCAAACACCCCAAATGGATGGACAGGCTTCAAATAATAGATTCCACAACCATTTCGCTGTTCTCCAACTTGATATTCAAGGGCGTGGGTCGTCATCCTAAGACAGGCAAAAAGAAAGGCGGCATAAAAGTCCATACCGTTATACATGCCAACGAGGGAGTCCCTTCCGACATCAGGTTCACATCAGCGGCAACAAACGATTCGTTTATGCTCAAGCCATCCAACCTCAGCAAGGGCGACATACTAGCCATGGATAGAGCCTATATCGACTACGGGAAGTTCGAGGAATTGTCCCTAAGGGGTGTAATTTATGTGACCAAAATGAAAAAGTCGCTTAAATATGTCATAAATAGCGATGTCATGTATCAAACTCCCGATGGGCTGATGGAGGCAAGAGTGCAAAACGTCACATTTTCTAAGCGTACCAATGATGGTGTCATCTGCCATAACGCACGCATTATAACATATGCCGATGAAAAGAAGCATAAACTAATATCCCTGCTTACCAACGATTTGGATTCAGATCCGTACGAGATTATTGCCATTTACAGACAGCGATGGGAGATAGAACTCCTATTCAAGCAGATTAAACAAAATTTCCCGCTCAAGTACTTCTATGGCGAAAGCGCTAATGCCATAAAGATACAGATTTGGGTTACGCTTATTGCCAATTTGCTATTGATGGTAATGCAAAAACGCCTTACCCGCAGCTGGAGTTTCTCCGGATTAGCCTCTTTGGTAGGAATTGTTCTGATGTATTACGTTGATTTTTACAGCTTGTTCAACAATCCGGAAAAGGACTGGGAAAACATGAAGATTTTGGACAAAAATCCACCTCCTCAACTAACTCTTTTTGTTTAAGGGGGGCTTGTAATTTGAAAAAAGAAATCTCAACCGCATAAAATCAGCGTTTGAGACTCCTTTTTATATCGTTTTTAGTTTTTATCGGACACTAATATTTTTCAAAAACTCCACCTTCCAGTTGGAAATCATGACACTTGATACATTGAATCGTTCGGACAACTGAGACAACGTCTCCTGTCCTTTTAGAGACTCTATGGCGAACAGCACCTTGAACTCTGCTGTAAATGTTCTTCTCTTGTTTTTCTAACTTGCCAATTTAAACTTTAATTTTTAACTTGGCAACCGGTTTTAAAAATTGTAGTATTATAATTTGCTAAAAGCCTAAGCATGAATAGAATCTATCTATCAATTTGTTAAATCTTAACAAAATCTTATCTACGACATGAATGCATAGATATTTCCATGAAAAAATTCTCATTTTGTCTAAAAGTATGCAGAACATCCCAAAACATATAGCAAAAGCTAGAACAAACAGCACATACAAACAACCGCCTAGTGCTTTATATGAGGCTTTCATTAAATTTATAAAATGCATATATACTAAAGGATGTAAATGGATTAAATAAATTGACAAAGACGAACATGCCAAATAATTTATCACTTTATTTGATATTTTCATTTGATTAAATGCCAAAAAGAAAAACAAAGAGGAAAGAATAACAAATGGCGAAGAATAGGCTATTATATTAAATTGATGTCTCGTCAAAAAGAAAATAGCTACTGGTAAAATCGAAAAAAGAACATACAATAAAAAACATTTATATATGTTCAAACTTGTCCATTTGTGTAAATACCTTCGTGTAAATTGAGCTAATAGATACAAGCCTATAAACGATATAGTTGAATAACCACTATTAAATGCAGCAACATCACAAGCCCATCCATATATAAATTCCATTAAAAAAAATACTATTAAAACAGATGCGTATATTCTGGGTGTTGAAGATTCTATGAAAGTATTTAGTATGGGAGAAAGTGCATATAAAATCAGATAAGATACGACAAACCAGTATGGTTTTCCAAAGTATAATCCTACTAAAACTTGTTTTAAATGCACTGTTTCTCCTATACAAAGAAATAATAGTATGATTAGCAGATGGTAGAAAAAGACTTGAAATAATAAGGAAAGACCTCCTTTGATATTAGGTCGGATACCAAACCATCCAGATATCAAGACAAATACATTTACGCATACTATACATAGTTGTTCTGCAAAAGCCTTAGCAAATGCACTAATCATATCAGTCTGTATATCTAAACATTCTACCTCACCTAATGAAAAATAATTTGCATGTAGCAACAATACTAATAGCATTGCTACGATACGACACAATTCTATATTAGATTCTCTTTTCATTGAACAAAATTACAATTTTTTTGGAAATAGAAATTATACCTAATTTCCATAACAATATATTAATAAAAAGTGCCTAGAGTCAAGAAGCAAGTGCAATATTAAACAAAAAAACTGAAAAAACGATTTTTGGGAGAATCGAAGTTTAGTTTTTGTCTTGGTCTATCGTTAATTTTGGCGATTAAGAAGGCAAGTTTTTTGTCCGAGACCTCACCAAGCGGCATGTTTTTAGGGATGTATTGCCTGATGAGCTTGTTCGCATTTTCGATAGCCCCTTTTTGCCAAGAGGAGTATGGGTCAGCAAAAAAGACGGGAACCTTGAGCTTCTTGGAGATGAACAAGTGGTCGGCGAATTCAGAACCGTTATCAGTGGTGATGGTTTTAAGTCCGTCCCCCATGTAGGGTAGCAGGAGCCTTCGTGCGGTCTTCGCGAGCGATTCCGCGTTTTTCCCGTCAGGGAGGTTCGCAGCAAGGATGAAGTTGGTGCTCCGCTCGGTCAGGGTAAGGATGGCTCCTTTATTACCCGGTCCGACAATGGTGTCCATCTCCCAATCACCAAACCGAGTGCCGTCTGCCTCTTTGGGGCGTTCATGTATGCTGACCCTGCCAGGTATGTTTTTCGCCGTCTGCCTGACCCAATGATGCCTATACTTCATTTTATGCCTGCAATGTTTGGCTAGCTCACCCGACACATCGTTCCGAATGATCTGATAGATGGCCTCATGAGAAACCCTGATAGAGTAATTCTTCGCCAACCACCCAGCCGTCTGCCTAGGCGACCAGTCCTTCATCAGGCAGTCCGTAATGAGCAGGACGACTTCAGGCTTCAACTTCCTGTTCGATGTCCTGTGAGCCAGTCTTTTCGACTCTTCGTCAGCGGCTGCCCAATTGTATCCCGAACGAGAACCGCCATGTCTTTTTATCTCCCTCCAGACGGTGCTTTCGCTGACATTGATGGCTTGAGCAATAGCCTTCAGCGATTTTTTTTCTTGTAATCCCAGATAAATTCCATATCTTTGCTCACGGGTAAGATGTTTGTACATATGCAACACAAAATTATCAAACCTATTGGAGACTTCGGTCTCCTTTTTTATTTTTTTTGTATTGCTTCTTGTTTCTCCGAGTCAGTTGATGGTTGCTGGGGGCGAGCCCCCAGCAACCATCAACTGACTCTTTCTTGCACTTCTAACTTGAAAGTACATAGTTTACTCTATGTTTTTTGGCGTATAGGTCATTTTGCAGGTTGTAAACAAGTATGTATTCAGAGAAATTTTATAGAAAAAATTTTATTTGCCTTTTTGAGGATTTTTAGGTGTGAAAAAAATTATATCTTTGCAAGTGTTATATTCGTTCCCATGTGAATATACAATAGGATTTAATTGTTATTCATAACATACATAACAAGAACCCATTATGAACATGAGAGTAAATTTTATCGTTCCGAACATACCGAAAAAACCAGTTGGTGGTTATAAAGTTATGTATCAGTATGCTAATGCATTTGCAGAAAATGGCCATGATGTACACCTTTATCATGTTGCGACTATTAAAGGAATATCGTACAATATTCCTCATTGGTTGAGATGGCTTCGCACCTTAATTTTTTTTAAAAATAGTAAACCATCATGGTTTACACTCAACGACAACATAAAAACAATCAATATACCATACCTTACTTCTACGGCGATACGAAAAGCTGACTATAATTTTATTACGATGTGGGCTGAAGTCCTAGAAATCGCTGAACTCGATAGCTCTATTGGTCCTTGTGTAAATTTAATCCAAGGCTATGAAACATGGGTTGGGACAGAAGAAGATGTTCACAAATCGTTTCAAACCAAAGCGAAAAACATTGTCATCTCTAAGTATTTGGCAGAAATTGTGGAGAAACACACAAATCACTATCCTCCAATAATCCCAAATCCTATCGGCAATGAATTCATACAAATAACACCGATAGAAGAACGTAATCCGTATAGCATTTCAATGTTGTATTCGACGTACGAGTGCAAAGGGTCAGAGTTCGGATTAGAAGCATTGAACCAAGCAAAAAAAGAAATTCCAGAACTTACCGTCGAACTATTTGGAATATTTTCGCCTCCTGAAAATCTTCCACAATGGATTCACTATCATAGAAATCCCAAAGATTTAAACAAGATATATAATTCTGTTTCAATACACGTATCTCCTAGTGTTAACGATGGTTGGGATTTACCATGTACAGAAGCGATGAAGTGTGGTTGTGTTTTGGTATGTACAAATATTGCAGGTCATCAAGAATACGCAAAGGACGGATTGACGGCTTTGTTAGCAAAACCTCAGTCTGCAGAAAGTTTGGCACAAAAAATATTAGAGGCCATGAAGGATGATAGTTTAAGGGAGAAACTTTCTTATAATGGCCAAAAAGAGGTTGAAAAATATACTATATACAACTCATATCAACAACTTTTGAAAAATATTCTCTAACAAGTAACATCATGATTCCCTATGTAATACTTGCCATAATCGTTCTGTCTTTTGTTCTTTATTCCCCTAAGTTAAACTCTAAAGGACAAAACCACTTATACTACTTCCTTGGTATTCTCTTGGCTGTATTTATTATATTCAGATCTCCCTTGTCGAACCATGATATTGGAGTATATATAATGCTTTATGAAGAGGCTCCATCTACCTCTATTCTTTTCGATAATATAAAAAAATATAACGAAATAATCAGAACAGAATTTAGTTACTCTGTCTTCTGCACGTTCTTAAAATCAATCATCAAAAATGACTTTGTGAATTTATATATCCTTGTTTCTTCATACGCATTGTTAGGGTTATTTTTTAAACTGAAAGGCATTTCCATGCTCACAGATTTAAAGATCTTATCCTTTTTTATTTACTTTTGCCACTTCTTCATGCTTCAAGAACTGATACAAATGAGGGCAGGTGTTGCAATTGGATTGGTTTTGATATCCATTGCATATTTACAAAGAGAAGAATACGGAAAATATTTGCTTATATTAATAATTGCAGGTTTTTTTCATACATCAGCGTATTTAACAATCATTCTCCCATTCTTTAAAAAATTTAAAGTTAATTATTTTTTTTGGGGATTCTCATTACTTTTATGCATAATTATTAACTCTTTAGAAATTGACATAATACATCTCATTGATTTTATTCCGTTTGAGTACTATCAATTCAAATTGAAATCCTATATACAACTACAAGAAATAGACAATGTGTCCATCAATTACTGGAACATCCCGTTTATTATACAAAATCTCGTCATAGTACTTGTCTTTATTTACAAGGAGAAATTAGAAAAGGAGAATCCGCATATTAACATTCTATTGAATATGCTATGTTTTTCTAGTTGTTGCTTCTTTTTTTTCGGACAAATCCCAGGTTTCGCATTTCGAATCAGTGAGATCTTTAACTCTGCGTTGATAATACTAATACCTACCTTGATAAAAGTGATGAAACCTAAGGCCGTTGCAGAGTTAATCATATATACAATAGGATTAGGACTATTCTATATAAACACCTTCCATTCTATTATAACAAAAGAATATTATTTCTTTTGGAGTTAAATATTTCTTATCTTTGTAGAATTTAAAAGAAGATACAATATGACATACATTCTCATTCTACTAAGTATATTTTTCATAGTGGTAGGATTATTATGTTCAAAAAATAATTTCCTCGCCCCATCTGTGTTGACTGGATTTGTATGGTGCGGAGGACTTATTTCGTATCTTGTATGTGGTAGTTCTATTGCAGACCTCTCTGTCAATTTTTATATTTGTCTTGCGGTATGGATTATCGGAACTTGTATGAGTTCTCTAGTCTCCCAATCTGCTACTTATCATGATTCTAAACTATCAGAACCAAGCAAATTACTGAGGGATGTTTATTTGTTTATTTCAGTCATATCGCTTCCTCAACTCTATTTTTTTGCTTCGGTGGCTCTCATAAACGGCGCAAGCGGGAACTGGGCTCTTGATTTACGATTGGCGGCATTGGGACAAGGAAGCGGGTTTAAAGAGATCTTTAGTGGAATTTTTGTCATTATATGGCAGGTAACCATTTTGTTGGAACTCCTTTGCTACGATCCAAACAAAAAATGGAGGTTGATTGTTGCTTCTGTTTGTTATCTTTCTTTCGGTGTTATCACCATGTCTAAAATAATATTCCTTAACTATTTTTTATATGCGTGCTCCATCTTATACTTTAAAAAACATTTAAGACTCAAACAAATTTTTATGGGTGTATGCGTGTTACTTCTTCTTTTTTTCTCGTTACAATCAATAAGAATGGCTATCAAATTTTCAGATGTTAGTGATAGTTTTGTTAACACGTATGTGGTTAGCAACTTCTTTGCATTCGATACTCTTGAGCCATATTCTTCTAACCATTTTGGAGAAAATACTTTTCGGATATTATACTCTATCGCATATAAACTAGGATTTTCTTCTATTGAACCCGTTGAAGCAATCCTAGAATGGATTCAAAAACCAATACAAACCAATACCTACACTGCAATGTATCCTTTTTACGTTGATTTTGGTATTCCTGGAATCTTCATTTTTTCGTCGATTATGGGATTAACATATGGATGGCTCTTCAAAAAATCTCAGACTGGAAGTAATTTCCATATTTTGATATACGCCATTGCAATCACAATAATCGTATTGCAATACGCCGCAGACCAATTTTTCACAACGTTAACTGGAAACATTAAATTGTTTGTCTTTCTTATCATCCCTTTTTTATTAACTAAACACAATTTGTTGGTAATCAAGGAGAAAATAGAAAACACAATTAACAAGGCTTAATCATGGAAGCAATTAAAGAACATAAATTGTTGATACTGATAGTATTATTTAATACGAGATTGGATGAATGCAAAACTTATAATTCCTTGTCGGAATATCTTCACCTATTGAATCTTCCATATGAAATAATTTTATATAATAATTCTCCTCAAATCCAGATATCTCAATCAGGGACTGAAATCGAAAATTGTATTATTATCAATGCGAAACAAAATGAAAAACTAGTTGGTCCATATAACTATGCATGGAAATATGCAATTGAAAAACAGTTTGATTGGCTCATGTTATTAGATCAGGATACATTACTATCAGAGGATTATTTAATGAAAATAGGAGAGCAGATTCCTAATGTAGAGGGGAATATCGCGGCTATCACTCCCAAGGTATATAGCCACAAATTTCAAATTTCTCCTGTGATTTTAAATAAGTACACAGGTGCATTCGGGCAACAAAAAGAATGGTGTGGCACAAATGACAAAATAGGAAATGATTCATATTTAACTGCTATCAACTCTGGTTCTGTATTAAGAGTTCAGGCGATATCTCATATAAAAGGTTTTTGTGAGGATTTCCCACTTGATTTCCTCGATTATTGGTATTTTTATGAGTTTTATTGTATGGGATATTCCGTCTTACCGATCAATGCTAGTTTAATCCATGAACTATCTTCTATTGCTTCTTATAATTCCATGGGAGAAAAAAGGTATGTGGAATACTTAAAAGCAAGAGGAATTTATGCTAAAAAAACTAACCTCTCCATTTGGATTACATTTAAATTAAGAACTTTAGGTCAATGTATCACACAGTTATTCTCTTCGTCGGAAAGAAAATTTTTCAAGTATACATTTAAAGCATTATTAATAAACTAAGATGAAGATTACAATACTTCTTTCGACATACAACGGAGAAAAATATATAGTAGAACAACTTGATTCAATATTGAACCAGACATACGATGATTGGTTTTTATTGATTAGGGACGATTATTCCCAAGACAATACAGAAAATATCATTGACACTTATATAAAAAAACATCCAGACAAAATAAAAAAGATAAATTCCTCTGAAAATTTTGGAGTCGTAAAGTCTTTTGAAGAACTGCTTAAAACATGTTCTTCTGAGTATATATCTTTTTGTGATCAAGACGATATATGGATTCCCACAAAATTAGAGGAATCAATGAAAAAAATGGTTGAATTAGAAAAAAAACATCCGGAAAAACCTATTGCTGTTTTTTCTGATTTAGTTGTTGTCGATGAAAATCTTAATGTCATCCATCCTTCTTTCTGGGAATATTCAAAAATAGATCCTAAGAGAATAAAAACATTTGAAGATTTGTGTGTTCGAGTTGTTGCGACCGGTTGCACTCTCCTTATCAATAAAAAAGCGAAGGACATCTCTCTTCCCTTTATTAAGGAGGTGAGAATGCATGATTCTTGGGTTCTGCTCAACGTGTTAAAATACAATGGTATCATTGATTATCTTAACCATGCGACGGTTCTTTATAGGCAACATGAAAATAATGTCGTTGGCGCCCAAAACAAGGATAGCATTTCATCTAAAATATGTAATATTGGTAGAATTATCGAAGAAAACAAAAAGCAATGGGAAATGATAAACAAACTGGGTTTTTCATCCAAGTTAAAATACGTTTATTTGAAAATTAAATTTCATTTGGGGAATCTTTTCTGAAAAAAAGTTGAACCAATGATTTTAAAACATATATACGATACTTTAATTTAAAAGTAAGCGACGTGTTGTTTTTTTTTCCGCCGTCAGTTATCGTCTGCTTATGTCTTCTATAATACATTAAGGGTTCTTGAATAAATGAAATTTTGTAGTGATGTATCGCAACAAAACCAATCCACAAATCATGACCAACTCCACACTCAGGAAAAGGTAATACTTTTTCTAATACGTTTTTTTTGAAAGCCATACAACTTCCTAGAAAAGAAGGCTTGAAAAAATTATAAAAAATACTTTTTGAAAAACTTCTTAAACTTGAATAGTATGAGTTGCTTGTTACGTTTAAATCTTCATCTGTCACATAACAATCAGAATGGACAACATCATTCTCAAGTAACTCCCGCATCATTTTTTCCACTTTACATGGATGCCAAACATCATCCTGATCTGCAAGGAAGATATAATCACCGCTCGAGTGCTTCAACGCATTTTCAAAGTTAAACGTAGCATAATCAAACGGGAATTTTCTCGTTGTCTTATCATGATGAAAAATCTTAATTCTTTTGTCTCCTATGGATTCTATAATCTTAATCGTATCATCCGTAGAACAATCATCTGATACTACAACTTCATCTTCATCAGATAATTGACATAAAATAGAGTCGAGCTGCTCCTTGATATATTTTTCGCCGTTATATGTTGCAAGACAAACTGAAATCATAAATGAACAAATCAAACAAGTTTATCATAGACCTTTACAACCTCAGTCACACTGAAACGCTCTTCTGCCAATTGACGGCTTCTTTTTGACATTTTACGTCTCTCTTCTGTGGTCATATTCATATAACGTCTAACAGCATTAAGTAATTCATCTACATTCTTAGGAGAGACAATAAAACCGTTTTCCCCATCTATGACAGTCTCTCGACATCCTGCTATATTAGTTGTGATTATTGGCTTTCCAGTGGCGCATGCCTCCATCAATGATCTGTTTAGTCCCTCTCCATAGTAAGAAGGTAACATCACGACAAGCCCTTTTCTTTTAAGGGCTTCATTCATATTAACAATAAAGGCTTTATATTCAATTAATCCTTTTTGACAGTCTTTCTTAAGTTGTACGTCACTTACTGCGTTTGGATAAGTGACATCCAATGTCCCCCACACCTCAAATTTTACATTAGAGAACTCCTTTTTCGCTAATTCGGCACATTTTACAAACTCTTTGTATCCCTTGTCGTACAATATCCTTCCTATAAAGAGAAAGGTGACAATCTCTGAATCATTTTCATCATTTTTAAAAATATCCAAATCAACACCTTCACCTCCAGACAATAATGTTATCTTTTTAGGACTACATAGATTTCGTTCTATTAGCTTTTCTCTATTATCTTCATTAAGTAGAAAAACATTATCCGAGCAACTTAATCCGATTTTATAAAGCATTCGAGCAATATACGAAACCAAATTTTTGTTTTCAAAAACATAGCCCAACCCTGCAATCATAACTGATGATTTTATTCCGTTTATCTTTGCAGCAATCGAACCATATATATTCGGCTTTATTGTATAATGGAAAACATAGTCAGGTTTCTCTTTTCGGTATATCTTAATTACTCTAAATAAATAAGAAAGGTCTTTAAATGGATTTGAAGTTGTTCTTTCCATCTTGACTGGAATAAATTTCAAATCAGAAGGAGCGATTGCCTTCATTTCTGAGACCTCATCCTCGGGAGCCATTATCACCACTTCATAACCTTTTTTTATGAAGTGGCGAATTATGGTTCCTCGAAAATTTAATAATCCCCACAAAGTATTATCTGAAAATATAACCTTTTTTGGGTTCATTCTATCTCTTTTAATACTCCTGCCAACTCAAAATTTGCAAATCCTTCTCTCCCTTTTCACAGAATGCCTTGATGAATGCACTCGCCAAGCGGGCATTAGTCATCAATGGGATGTTGTGGTCAATCGCAGAACGACGAATCTTGTATCCATTGGTTTGCTCGCGTTTTGTGTGGTTCTTTGGTATGTTGATCACCAAGTCTACCTGATGGTCTTGCAAAAGCGACAAGATATTCACATTCTGGTTCTGCTCGTCTGGCCAGCTCACTATGGTCGCATTCACTCCGTTTTCCTGCAAGAAGTTACGTGTTCCTTCTGTCGCATAGATCTTGTATCCATGTGCATCCAACAACTTGCATGCATCCAACAAATCGACCTTCCCTCTGATGTCTCCAGATGATACCATTACACCCTTTTGAGGTATTTTGTATCCTACGGATAATAACGAGTTCAACAATGCTTCGTCGAAGTCCTCGCCGATACATCCGACCTCTCCGGTTGACGACATGTCGACTCCCAAGATAGGGTCTGCCTTGTGTAAACGAGCGAATGAGAATTGTGATGCCTTTACTCCTACATAGTCAATGTCTGTAGTGGAGTTGTCGGCCTTCTCCACTGGAACATCCAACATCACTTTGGTTGCAGTCTCAATGAAGTTCCTCTTCAAAATTTTAGATACAAATGGGAAACTTCTTGAAGAACGCAAGTTGCACTCAATTACTTTTACAGCGTTGTCTTTCGCCAAGAACTGCATATTGAATGGTCCACTGATGTTCAGCTCTTTTGCGATTTTCTTGCTGACACGCTTGATCTGACGGGCTGTCTCCAAGTAAATTTTTTGTGCTGGGAAAACCAATGTGGCATCTCCCGAGTGAACTCCTGCATATTCGACATGCTCTGAAATTGCAAACTCAAGAATCTCTCCATTCTTTGCTACTGCATCGAACTCGATCTCCTTCGCTCCTTGCAAGAACTCAGAAACAACGACTGGGTACTCTTTTGATACTTTCGCCGCCAAATTCAAGAAGGTATCCATCTGCTCGCGGTTGTAGCATACGTTCATCGCAGCTCCAGACAATACGTATGATGGACGGATGAGGACTGGGAATCCTACCTCTGCAATAAACTTATCAATATCCTCCGGACTGGTCAACTCTCCCCATCTTGGCTGGTCGATTCCTAATTGATCCAACATTGCAGAGAACTTATGACGGTTTTCGGCACGGTCGATCGAAATCGGTGACGTTCCCAATACAGGTACGTTCTGACGATATAACTTCATCGCCAAATTGTTCGGAATCTGTCCTCCTACTGAAACAATGACACCTTTTGGATTCTCTAAATCAATCACATCAAGCACACGCTCGAAACTCAATTCGTCGAAGTATAAGCGGTCGCACATGTCATAATCGGTCGACACTGTCTCCGGATTATAATTAATCATGATTGACTTGTATCCCAGCTTTCGGGCAGTCTGAACTGCGTTCACAGAACACCAGTCGAACTCTACAGAAGAACCGATACGATATGCTCCAGACCCCAAGACAACTATGTTTTTATCATTTCTATATGAGTAGTCTATCGCATGCTCGTCAACTCCGTATGTCATGTAAAGGTAATTGGTGAGTTCCGGATGCTCAGAGGCAACGGTATTGATACGGCGGACAGCAGGTGTGACACCTTGTTTCTTACGCAATGAACGTACGCGCAATATGTCCTTCTCCATGTTTCCTGACGGGTTTTCGCTGTAGCGTGCAATCTGGAAATCAGAGAAACCTAAACGTTTCGCCTCTTTCATCACATCCGCCGGAATGTCATCTATGTTTTTGTATTGAGCGATGACTTTTGTATAGTCTACGATATTTTTCAATTTTCCGATGAACCACTTGTCAATTTTGGTAAGTTCAACGATCTTTTCTACTGAATATCCTTTTTCCAAAGCAGTTGCAATGGCAAAAATACGTAAATCAGTAGGGTGGGTCAACTCCTTCTCTAAATCTTCAAAATCCAAATCTTGGTTTCCTACGAATCCGTGCATTCCCTGACCGATCATTCGAAGTCCTTTTTGGATGATTTCCTCAAATGATTTTCCGATAGACATGATTTCGCCAACAGACTTCATCGCAGAGTTGATTTCGCGGTCTACACCGACGAACTTGGTCAAGTCCCAGCGAGGAATCTTCACAATCATATAATCGACAGAAGGTGCAACGTATGCCGAGTTTGGAGTTCCCATTTCTCCAATCTGGTCTAATGAATATCCCAATGCAAGTTTTGCAGCCACAAAAGCCAACGGATAACCAGAAGCTTTTGATGCCAATGCAGATGAACGGCTCAAACGTGCGTTGATTTCGATGATACGGTAATCGTTGGTCTCTGCATTGAATGCGAATTGGATGTTACATTCTCCGACGATTCCGATGTGGCGAACGACCTTTTTTGAGATCTCTTGCAACATGGTGATCTGCTCTTGAGACAAAGAGACAATCGGAGCAACCACAATACTCTCTCCGGTATGGATTCCTAACGGATCGAAGTTCTCCATCGGAACTACGGTGAAACAATGGTCGTTCTTATCACGGATCACCTCAAACTCGATCTCTTTCCATCCTTTGAGGGATTCTTCAACTAAGATTTGTTTTGAGTGTGCCAAAGCACTATCACACAACTCAACGAACTCTTTCTCATTCGTACATACTCCAGAACCTAAACCTCCAAGAGCGTATGCAGAACGCACCATTACAGGATAGCCAATTCGGCGAGCAACTGTCAAAGCATCTTCCATGTTCTCAACAGCTTGAGAAACCGGAGTCTTTGCGTCAATCTCATTTAATTTCTTTACGAACAAGTCTCTATCCTCTGTGATCATAATCGCATCTACGGATGTTCCCAAAACTTGCACGCCATATTTCTCTAAAACACCAGAAAGATACAATTCAGTTCCACAATTCAAGGCTGTTTGTCCGCCAAACGCCAAAAGGATACCATCTGGTTGTTCTTTTTTTATGATCTCTTCTACAAAATAAGGAGTTATCGGTAAAAAGTAAACTTTATCTGCAACACCTTCCGAAGTCTGGATGGTTGCGATATTCGGATTGATCAACACGGTGGAGATTCCCTCTTCTCGCATTGCTTTCAATGCCTGGGAGCCAGAATAATCAAACTCACCGGCTTGACCTATCTTCAATGCTCCAGATCCTAACAAAATGACCTTTTTAACTTTCTGTGATTTCATATCCTTATTTTTATTTATCTAAAATTTCTTTTACATAAAAAAACGGAGGCAACAGCCACCGCCGAATTATTATAAAAAAGAGAAAAAGAGTTCAGACATCCTTCTACCGACATCCTCATTACATCAACTGCAAAAGCATCTTTTCGTCTGTTGTACATCTTAATTTCTATTTTGTGGCAAAGTTACACTTTTATTCCTACATTTGCATAAAATTTTTTCCAAATCGTACAAAAAAATTTATCACCTAAAAATAAAAAATATGAAAAGACTGATTTTTTCAACTTTATTTACATTCATTATACTTTGTCTTTCGGCTCAGTCCTATCAATCTAAGGAGACGACCGAGTATATTAATTTGTTCCGAAAAACCGCCATTCGAGAGATGTACAAGTACAAAATACCTGCGAGCATCACTCTTGCGCAGGGCATTTTAGAGTCGGGAAGCGGAAGGAGTGATCTGGCGACACGTGCAAATAACCATTTTGGAATAAAATGTGCAGGAGATTATAATGGAGAGAAGTATTATAAGGATGATGACAAGAAAAATGATTGCTTCCGTGTGTATGATCATGCCGATGAATCATTTCGAGACCATTCTTTGTTTTTGAAAAAAGCCCGCTACGCCTCTCTTTTCAATCTAAAAACTACTGATTATAAAGGTTGGGCAAAGGGCTTGAAAAAGGCTGGATATGCAACGAATCCGAAGTATCCAGACCTGCTGATAGCGATCATCGAACAAAATAAGTTGTATGAGTACGATAAAAATCCGGGAAAGTACCTTTCTGAAAGTGATGCGGAAAATTATGCTCTGAATGGAAGGGTTTCTCCGGAAGGACCGATACAGGGGAATGTAGTTATTGCCCCTAAGGTTACTAAAAACAAAATCAATGGAGTGAAATGTATTAAGGTGCAGAGCGGACAAACTTTCTATAGTTTATCAAAACAGTTGGGAATGACGGTTGAGCAACTACAAACTATCAATGATTTTCCGTCAAACTATGTGCTAAAAGCTGGTGAGTATATTTTCGTAGAACCTAAAAAGAAGAAGAACAAGTCTGCCGGAAACCACATTGTTCAAGCAGGGGAAAGTTGGCTTTCCATTTCTCAGTTATATGGTGTGAAAAAAGTCCGACTGATGAAGATGAATCGTGCAAAATCCGATTACATTAAGGTAGGGGCTTCGCTCCGATTACATTAAGGTTGCTTAAAATGAAATTCAGCTGGTTTTCGTTTTGAGTTCACCTTTGAGTGAAGTATAAAACCAATAGCCTTCCCACTGGTTTTGAAAAACTTTGGGAAGGCTATTATTTTCTGCAGTTTGTTAATTTTTACTTGTTCAACTCATTTTCGATGATGTCGCTCATTACATCTTTGATGTCCAAGCCGGCAGCGCGCACTTGCTGTGGGATGAAGCTTGTGGCGGTCATTCCTGGTGTGGTGTTGACTTCCAGAAGGTTGATCTGGTCGCCTTCCGTGATGATGTAATCCACGCGGATAATTCCTTTTGCACCAATGAGATCGTAAATTTTAGAAGTGAGTTCTTGCACTTTTTGTGTAATCTCTGCAGATAGTCGGGCAGGGGTTATCTCCTCCACTGCACCATTGTATTTTGCGTCCGTATCGAAAAATTCATTTTTACTGACAACCTCCGTGATTGGGAAAACCACACTCTTCTCTTTCGTCTTATAGACTCCGCAGGTGATTTCAATCCCTTTCATAAAGGATTCAATTATTACTTGGTCGCCCTCCACTAATGCGGCATTTACGGCTTGCGACAATTGGGTCGCCTCTTTCACTTTGGAAGTTCCGTAACTGCTGCCTCCTCCGTTTGGTTTTACGAAAAGAGGAAGTCCGAGTTGAGAGACGATGGTCTCTTCGTCTACTTTCTCTCCTTTATTTAGTACGATGGATTTTGCGATAGGAATTCCGAATCCGTTCAAGTAGTGGTTGCAGAAAAACTTGTTAAAAGTGAGAGCCGCTGCCAATACGCCGCAACAGGAGTAGGGTAGGCGGATCAGGTCGAAATAGCCTTGGAGTTTTCCATCCTCTCCCGGTACGCCGTGGATGGTGATGTAGGCGAAATCGAAGGTGTATTTATCACCCGATGGAGTGGTGAAAGAGAAGTCGTTTTTGTCCATCGGAAGTTTCACTCCGTCATGTTCAACCGTCCATTCAGTTCCGACGATGGTGACGATATGCAGGTCATATTTTTCTTTGTCGATGAAAGAGAAGATTCCTGCGGCACTACGCAAGGAGACTGCCAATTCGGATTGGTCACCTCCTGCAACGATTGCGATTTTTTTTCTCATGTTGATGTAGGAATGACAGCACGCCATCTTTTGTCTGAGACGTAGGATGGCGTGCCGTGCTATTTTTATTGTTAAATTATTTCCATTTGATCATACCGATAAGGTCGGTAAGTCTTTTGAAGAGGTGGTCGTGGCATTTTGCAAGAATCTCAGCATCCGCGAGAATCTCGTTCTGCTCTTCGATAGCGTCCCTTCTTTCCGTTTTAGAAAGATTTTTGTCGTCTTGTAATCTCTTGATTTCCACTTTTGCGTTTTCGATTTTGTGGATACGCTCTGCGACTGGGAGTTTTTTCTCTGTGATTCCGTAACCTGAGTAACTTTTCACGAGGTACATGTTGTGGAATTTGTAAATCAGTTTATTCCCTTCAAAGCGGATGTCGCAGTCGAACATGAAGTTGTTAGAATAGGCTCCTGAGAAGGAGTTGTAGTGTTTTTCTACATAAAACATGTTGTTGAAAGAGAGATATTCATTTTTCTTTTGTTTGGTAAAAGAGAGGCTAAGGTTGGCGGTTTTATAAAGCCAATCCTTGATGAGTTTGTAACAATCTGGCGTAGAGACATCATATACGATAGTGTCTACGATTTCACATTCTCCATCTTTGTCGAGGGAGAATTTATAATCTATTGTTTCATCTTGTGCGTTGAGTTGCATCACACCGAGAAAACATAGAAGGGCTAAAAATACTCGTTTCATAAAAATCATTTTTTAATGGTTTTTCACTTTTTATTTCACAAAAATAAAACAAATGATTTGATGAATTAAATTTTCGGGTGTAAAGTTTATCTTTGTAGTGAAAAAAATAGACGATTATGCAAGATTTCGTGACATTACAGCAACTTTTGGAAAAAGTTCGCGATGTTTTAGAAGATAATTTCAGAGACACTTATTGGGTCGTGGCGGACGTAAGCGACCTTCGGGAAAATGTTCGTGGGCATTGCTACCTTGAATTGGTGCAGAAGGATGATTCTTCTAAATTGATGGAGGCGAAGGTGCGTGCGGTGATATGGGCTAATCTCTATGCGAAGATAAAACCCTTTTTTTTACAGGCGACGGGGCGGGCACTCTCCACTGGCATGAAGGTTTTGGCGTGTGTTTCTGTTGCTTTTCATGAACTCTATGGTCTTTCGTTGGAGATTGTCGATATAGACCCCTCTTTTACCATTGGTGACATGGCGCGGAAGAGACAGGAGACAATTGATCGGTTGAAGGCGGATGGGGTATGGGACATGAATAGGGAGTTGGAGCTTCCGACTTTGGTGCAACGTTTGGCGGTCATCTCTTCGGAGACAGCAGCAGGGTATGGTGATTTTTGCGACCAGTTATTGAACAACAACCGTTCGTTCGCCTATTCTGTTCAGCTCTTTCCAGCGATTATGCAAGGGGACAATGCAGCGGAGAGTGTGGTGGCGGCATTGGACCGCATTTATGAACGTGCAGAGGATTTTGATGCCGTGGTGATTATCAGGGGAGGAGGAGCTTCCACCGACCTTTTGGCTTTTGATGATTATCATCTCTCGGCATCGGTGGCGCAGTTCCCTCTTCCGGTTATCACCGGGATCGGGCATGAGCGAGATGAGTCGGTTGTGGATATGGTCGCCCATATCCGTTGTAAGACTCCTACTGCGGTTGCGGCGTTTTTGTTTGAACGCACTTTTTCTCAAGAAAAGTTATTGTTAGATTGTGAAAACGCACTGAAGACGTTATTCTTCAATCGGTTGGAAATGGAATGTTTGCATATAGAGGATATTTCACAACGACTCATTCGTCATTATTCACACTGTTTTGCGATGGAGGAGCAGCGGATTTTACAATTGCGGAAAAATATCATTTCTGCGTTTCATCATACGATACAAAACCGACTCCATAAGATGGAGTTGTTCGAGAATACTTTAAAACATGTATCCCCTGAGGCAATTCTAAAAAGAGGTTACTCCATCACACTTGCGAATGGTCGGGTTGTGAAAAAAGCCTCTGATGTAGAGCCGGGTGTTGAACTGAGGACGCTTTTGTCCGAAGGTGAAATCGTCAGTGTGACAAAGTGATAATGACGAAGTGGTATTGTCATGGAGGGGTACTCACTGCGATACTCTCTCCGAAAATGTAGGCTTAACCGAAAAGTTCGGTTCGGCTGGCATCTAATCGTAAGAAGATAAACAGCAGGATGGTGAACGACCAGAGAGAAGAACCGCCATAACTGAAGAAAGGAAGAGGGATACCAATCACAGGAGTCAGTCCGATAACCATTCCCACGTTGATTGCCAAATGGAAGAAGAGGATGGACAAAACACAATAACCGTAGATTCGGCTGAATAGCGATCGTTGTCGTTCTGCCAAATAGATAAGTCGAAGCAAAAGGAATAGGAATAGCATCAGCACACAGAAGGTTCCCACAAAACCATGTTCTTCACCCACGGTGCAGAAGATGAAATCGGTGTCTTGTTCAGGGACATATTTCAGTTTTGTTTGAGTGCCATTTAAGAAACCTTTGCCGGTAAGTCCGCCCGACCCGATAGCAATCATGGATTGGTTGACGTTGTAGCCAGCCTTTTGAGGGTCGTCTTCCATACCCAAAGTCACCCGGATACGAGTCTGCTGGTGTGGTTTCAGTTTATCAAATGCAGTTTCCGAAAGATTGGAGAAGCAGGTGAAAGCGATAGCGAACAACGCAATCCACCCGTATGCTTTTGAGCGGTGAATGAATCCGCAGTAGAAGAGGTAGATGGAAGAGATGGCGATGGAAACATAACCGAGATAGGTGAATCGGATATTTAAGTTGAAAAATTTATAGACGAGGTAGGCGATTAAAAAGAAGACGGCGTTACCTGTCAATAGCACCATTGAGGTCTTTTTCTCTTTAACATAGTTCAATAGCATTATCGCTTGCACGACAATGGTGATAAGCATGGAGAGGAATAGTCCGAAAGACTCATCGGGGATCTGTTCCAAAATCGGAATGTTTCCGTATCGTATGGAGATGATGAAAACCACGGCGAGGAAGAAACAGAGGAATAAGTAGATACCCGGCATCCCCTGACGATAGCAAACCAATAGCAGTGCGCTATAGACTAAAGCCGACCCGGTCTCATTCTGTAGGGTGATGAGTAATACCGGAATGAGAAATATGTTTGTTGCGATTGCTCCATCAGGGTATTTGGTGAATTTAAATCCGTAGGAGCTCATATATTTCGAGAGAGCCAGACAAGTAGCCGCTTTTGCAAATTCCGCAGGTTGTAGGCTGATAGGGCCCATCACGATCCATGAATGAGAACCCTTTATATCAGGTGCGATAAATATCGTCAGTAGTAGCAGTAGCAGCATCACCCCATAGATGTAATAGGCGAAGAAGTTATATACTTGGCTATCCAACAGCAGTATGACGACAATCAAAACGAGTGAAAATCCGATCCACATCAATTGTTTACCATACCTGTAGGAGATGTCCCAGAAAGAGGCATCTTCGAAATTGTATGCTGCGCCATATATGCAGAACCATCCTGTTACTACCAAAAGGAAGTAGAGGGAAATGGTTATCCAGTCTAAATTCTTTACTATGTTAATCTGACGAGAAGCCATGTTAATTTTCTTTTTTTACAGCCTTTTTATTCAAATCAGGCATCAAGTTCGCATTCATCATTCGCTCTTCCATCCATTTTTTATTTTTGGAGATGTGCCCTTTGAGGTATTTCTCCATCATCAGGGAGGCGATAGGGGCAGCCCAAGTCGCACCGAAACCACTGTTTTCCACGATGACGCAGATGGCGATTTTGGGGTTATCTTTTGGAGCGAAAGCCATAAACAGGGAGTGGTCTTCTCCGTGAGGGTTTTCTGCCGTACCGGTTTTACCGCAGACTGATATGCTATCAATGCGAGAACCCCATCCTGTACCTGCCGTCATAACCAGTTCCATTCCGTCCACAATAGGTGTGAAGTAGGCACTGTCGATGGAGGTCACTTTTTTTGTCGTGTATAGGGAGTCCAATTCCACCCCTTCGATATGTTTTACCAAATGTGGGACATAGTAGTACCCACGGTTGGCGATGATGGCAGAAAGGTTGGCGATTTGAAGAGGTGTGGCGAGGATTTCTCCCTGTCCTATGGAGTTGGAGACGATCATGAGAGACTTCCATCTTTTTTCCCCATAGATTTTGTCGTACACCTTTGAGTTAGGAATATACCCTCTCTTTTCGTTGGGAACGTCTGCACCCAGTTTATAGCCAAAACCCAGTGAGACGATGTGATTTTTCCATGTTTCAAATGCTTCCGATATGTTGGCGTATTTTTTGTTATCCATCATAGCCCTGAAGCCTGCACAATAGTAGGCGTTGCAGGAGTGCTGCACGGACTGTCTCAGGTTGAGAGGAGAGTAGTGTGCGTGGCATCCCACTTTGAAGTTTCCCACATGGTAGCCCATTTGGCAGGAATAGGCTGTTGCAGGGGTGATGATTTTCTCCTGTTCAAAAATGAGAGCGTTGGCTGTCTTAAATGTGGAGCCGGGTGGATAGCAGGCCATCATAGGTCGGTCGAACAACGGTTTATAAGGGTCTTTCAGCAATTTGTTGTAGTTTTCCGAACGCTTTCGTCCCACCAGAAGCGAAGGGTCGTACGTCGGACTCGAAACCAATGCGAGGATTTCTCCCGTTGAGGGGTCGATTGCTACAATGCTACCCACTTTATTGCGCATCAGCTCCTCCCCATATCCTTGAAGGTCGATGTCGATAGAGAGGGTCAGGTCAAGTCCCGGTTTAGAAGAGATGTCGTCTAATCCATTGTTCAATCGTCCCTTAACACGGCCGTGCGCATCACGAAGGAAGATCTCCAACCCCTTTTCTCCCCTCAGATATTTTTCGTAAGTCTGTTCTATCCCGTTTTGTCCGGCATAATCTCCGGGGATGTAGAAATCCTTGTCGTTCTCAATCATCTTTTTGTTCACCTCTCCGATAGAGCCGAGCATCAGTGCCGCATAAGGATAATTGTAGTCGCGCAAAGTTCTTTTTTGCAGATAGACACCTTTGAATCGGAATAGTTGCTCTTGTAGTTCTCCGTACTCATCTTGCGAAAGGGAGGTCATGAAAGGTTGTGGGGTGTATCGAGAATAGCCGATACGGTACCTCATCTCCTTCATTTTCTCTTTGAACTCTTCCTTTGTGATTTTTACAAGTTTGCAGAAAGATAGTGTGTCGAACTTGTTCATTTCTCTCACGACCATCATGATGTCGTAGGCAGGTTTGTTAAAAACCAGCGTCTTCCCATTCCGGTCTTTTATCAATCCGCGGGAAGGGAACTCTATTCTTTTCAGGTAGGCGTTGCTATCCGCCTTGTCTTGGTAGGTATCGTCCAAAATTTGCAAGCTGAACAGACGGACGACATATATGATGACAACCAACGAAATGAGTCCGCCGATGATATATTTCCTATTTTCGAATTCGTCGTTGATCATGTCGCATACTTCTTTTACCGGAAGGGATTATTTGACAATTAGTCTTTGCACCACATAGATTAGTAAGATAGTGAAGACCATACAACCCAGAGCCACCATCAGGGTGTGGAAGAAATGGGCAAAAGATAGTGTCTCCACGAAAAAGAAAGCCAAGTGATGTGTGATTACCATCGAGAAAGTATATTTCAGGAATTCTCCTGTTCCAAAAGAGCGGATGGACGGAATCTGGGCTTCATACTCGTCGCGCGGTCCGAATAATTTATGGAAATAGGGTTTCAGATAGGCAATCAGGGTTGTGGCGAAGATGTGACATCCCAGTGTGTCGCAGAATATGTCGATGGTCAAGCCGAGGACAAACCCTATCAAAAGAACAATATCCTTATTGATGGACGATGGCAACGTAAGTATCAGATAGATGTAAAAGTAGGGGTTGATGTAACCTAAGAAACGTATATTATTAAGGAGTAGTACTTGCAAAAGCACCAATCCGATAAACTTCAGCACATATTGCAAATAATCATTATTCATCTTTCTCCTCCTTTTCTTCTAATTGTTCTTTTTCCTCTGCATGTCTAAACTCTATAACATCCACGTATGAGAGGTTGTTGAAGTCCACCGCTAATTTCACATTGATTGAATAGAAATTATCCTTTTTGTTTTTAGAAGAGACGATTTCACCGACTGTGAGACCTTCCGGAAATATGGAAGAAGCAGAACTGGTCTTCACCATATCCCCATTCTTCACGTTGATGTAGTTGGGCACCTCTTCCAATTGGGCGAAACGGCAGTCTCGACCCGACCATAGAAGCGTTCCGTTTTCACTTTTCCCATCCACTTTTGCATTGATGCGAGATTCCTCGTTGATGATAGGAATGACGACTGCGAATCGTTGAGAAGCGTCGCAGATGATTCCGACGACCCCTTGATGGTTGATGACACCCATTCCCACCTTCACGCCATCCCTTAGACCTTTGTCGATGGTAAGGAAATTGTTGGTCAATGTTGTGGTTGACTGAATCACCCTTGCTGTGCGGAACGAGTAGTGGTTTGCAGTTGCCATACGACTTCTTTCAGAGTATGTAGAATCATATCGCATTGCGGAAAGTTGGTATTGCAGACGAGCGACCTGCTCTTTCAGTATTGCGTTTTCCTTCGTCAATCCATCATTTACAGAATTAAGAGAAAAATAGCGTGAGTAGGCATCCACATACTTGTAGAGTGTCCCTGTGACCACATTACTGGAATTTAGGAAATGGACACGCTGAAAACGGCTATGATTCACAATCAAAGCCAGTGCGACCACTTCCAGCAAGATGAATAGGAATAAGGTCTTGTATGTCAGGAAAAAGCGAATAAGCTGCCTCATCTGTTAAAAAAGCTTTTCAAAACAAAAATCAAGATGGAATACAAGAACCATCAGATTTTAAAACAAAAGCAAACCACAAAGCAAATCACTCTGTGGTTTGGTTTATTCTGACACTTAATATTATCTTCTCATCAAAATGCTCTCTGAGAATTTGTCGGAATTTTTCAATGCGATTCCAGTTCCTCTTGCAACTGCGTGCAATGGGTCGTCCGCCACATTGAAAGGGATTCCAATTGCATCAGAGAATCGTTTGCTCAATCCGCGCAACAACGCACCACCACCTGTGAGCCAAATTCCGTTGTTGACGATGTCTGCGTACAACTCTGCAGGAGTTAGTTCCAATGCACTCATGATGGCTGATTCGATTTTTGAAATCGTCTTGTCCATACAGTGGGCGATTTCTTGGTATGAAACCGGCACCTCCATCGGTTTTGCGCTAATCTGGTTCGGACCTTTTACAAGGTATGGTTCTGGAGCTTCCGACGGGTCGAGGCTTGTGAGGGCTGAACCCACGTTGATTTTGATCTGTTCTGCAGTACGTTCACCCACTTTGATTTGGTGTTGGCTACGCATGTAGTCGATAACATCGTTGGTGAGGTCATCTCCTGCAAAACGGATTGATTTGTCTGAGACGATACCTGCCAAAGAGATAACAGCGATTTCGGTTGTACCACCACCTATATCTACGATCATGTTTCCCTCTGGGGCTTCAACATCGATACCTACACCGATAGCGGCTGCCATTGGTTCATATATTGTGTAGACCTCACGACCTCCTGCATGTTCAGAAGAGTCGCGGACGGCGCGGCGTTCCACTTCGGTACTTCCCGAAGGGATGCAAACTACAATTTTTAGTGAAGGAGAAGTGAACCAGCGGTTGTGGGCGGTTGCGGTTTTGATCATCTCCCTCATCATCTGCTCTGCTGCGTCGAAATCTGCAATCACACCATCGCGAAGCGGACGTACGGTCCTGATCCCCTCGTGAACTTTGCCATGCATTTGTTGGGCCTTCTCTCCGACGGCGATAGCCTTGTTTGTTTTGCAATCTAACGCGACAACAGAAGGTTCGTCCACCACGATTTTATCATTATGGATGATAATCGTGTTGGCAGTGCCGAGGTCCATTGCTATTTCTTGCATGAATGAAAACAATCCCATTCTATTTTCAGTTTATTGTTAGAGACCTGTGTTAATTATTTTTTGATTGTGTTATCGAAGTAGGCGTGGATGGCGGTGTCGTAATGAGAAGATACACCGAAAGCCTCTTTTGCGAACCACTTGCGGGTTTCGATGGTTGTCTGGGCACCGTTTGCCTCCAACTCCTTCATGAGGGGTTCGTATTGAGCCTTAGAAGCGACAATCACCACATCCTTGAAGTTCTTAGCAGCAGCACGAATCAATGAGATTCCGCCTATGTCGATTTTTTCTATGATGGCTTCTTCTTCTGCTCCCGAAGCGACGGTATCCTCAAATGGATATAGATCCACGATAACGAGGTCGATTTCAGGAATTTCGTATTTTGCCATTTGCGCCTTGTCCTCTTCCAACTCGCGGCGACCCAAGATGCCACCGAAGATTTTAGGGTGCAAAGTCTTTACTCGTCCACCTAAGATAGATGGGTAGGTAGTTAGTGACTCCACTGCTTGGCATGGGATGCCCAGTGACTCGATAAACGCTTGTGTTCCTCCAGTAGAAATGAACGAAACACCCTCTGCGTGCAACTTTTTGATGATCGCATCCAAGTTGTCTTTATGGTATACAGATACCAATGCCGTCTTAATTTTCTTGTAATCAGCCATTTATGTCAAAAATATTTATTTTCTCGTACAAAGTTAGCAAATAATCAATTATATACGAAATAGTTATGGATTTTTCTTGCGAGAAAATATGCAACCGCAGTAATTTTGTCGGTAGAGGTTCAATTCTCTGGAGAGGACGATGGAGCGTTCGTAACCCTTTTTCCTTTTGAAGTCGGAAGGCAAATGGTTTGTTTTGTAGATTTCGGCGATCTCTTCTCCGATTTCATTGATTTTGTTGGAATCTTTTTTCGGTCCTATGGAGAGTGTTGTCGTGAAGTAGTCGAAATCCAATTTTTGGGCAAGCCGGGCGGTCTCTTCGAGTCGCAAACGATAGCAGGCGTGGCATCTTTCTCCGCACTCCTCCGACTGTTCCATTCCGCGGACTGCCTTGTAAAAAACATCAGGAATGTAATCCCCTTCGATGATTTTGATAGGGTGGTTTGTATTCAGTTCATTAACAAGTCGTTTGACTTCTGAAAGTCTTAAATCGTACTCCTCCTGAGGGTGTATGTTCGGATTGTAAAAAAAGAGTGTGATATGGAAAAAATTTGATAAATATTCCAACACATAACTACTACAAGGAGCGCAGCAGCTATGTAGGAGCAGGGAGGGAGTTTTTCCCTCTTGGGCCAATTTTTCAAGCAGCCTGTCCAATAACCTTTGGTAATTTATCCTGTTTGCCATTGAAATATATTATGACATTTTACTCGAAACAAATTTAAAAATTCCATGAAATGAATCTAAAGAACCCTCCTATAGTAGTAGGTGTCTTTGTCATTTTTGCAAAATTAAACATAATTAAAGAAATATGAGTGATAGGATAGGAGGGAATTAAAAAATCTTAAAAAAACAAGAAACCCCATTATTTTGTACAATATTCATAATATTTGGCACGTTTTTTGCTGTGATGTTAAGATGAGTGTCTTAAAAATGAGACATTTGAAATTGATAATCGGGTGGTTTATATGGTAAACTTAGAAGTAATAAAAAGTGTCAAGCGACTTGTTTCGTTGTTGTTTTTTGTGTTGGTAGGGACAGGTTCTGTTTCTGCACAGGTATTTGTTAATCCGGTACATTCTTTTTCGGGTCATGGTGATTTTGCTATGATTGGTAATGTGAATTACGATTTAACTAAAAATTTCAGGCAGAACTTTCTGGATGGAAATGGGGATGAAGAGGAAACGCTTCTTTCGTTAAAAGAGCTTGATTCTGACAATGATGCGACAACTACCAATTCAAGTAGCGCATCTTTTTGCTTGTCGGGTTCAGACTGGTGTGAGGATGACAGTATCGCATATGTTGGTCTTACGTGGAGTGGTAAATGGTCTGCAGATGATGAGGTGTGGAAAGAGGTTAAATTTTCCGTGAATAATGGAGAATACACTTCGATAACAGCGGATAACAGTTTAAGAACAGTCATGCAGAATGCTAATCAGGATAATGCTGGAATTTATGTTTGTCATGCGAATGTTACGAAATATTTCCCTAATAAGATTGATGCAAGTGGGTCATTTAAGGTAACTGTTGCAGATATTGCGTCAGATACGCTTTCAAGTATAGCTACCAAATTTGGAGGGTGGACATTGACTGTCATTTATAGGCAAAAACTAAAGAAACAAGTTGATATTTCCTATTATCCATTACAAGTGTTTGAACCTTGTGGTGCTAATTCAAGACCGGGAAAAAATATACAGCTTGCGCTTGGTTTGCTTAAGCCGTATGATGGTTTAGGAGATGTGATATTAGGATTGAATACGGTAGGAGGTGCGCTTCAAGCTGATGGGGAATCGCTATTCGTTAGTGAAGATATTAATCTGAATTTAAATTCTGACGATGCGGTATATTATCAAATGGAAGAGTCCAGATTTGGATATTTGGATAATTCCATTTCAATGAGAACCGGGTGTGGTGATGCTGAGGCGACAATCAATAATGTAATCGAGTATACGCGTGGGTATGACCTTCACATCCATCGTTTTGTACCGACATTGAAAAATGGAATAAGACATTATAATCGAATTGCAAAGGGAAATTCTTCTTTAAATTTGATTCTTAAAGGAAACTCCGAGCATCACATGATTACTGATGCGGTGGTGATGACAGGACTCCCCCAAACACCTCAGATAGAGGCGGTGCAAAAGGGGGTAGGTGCGCATGATAGCATTCTTTATGAAATTGAAATCAACACAAAGGAGAATGTGGAGGATTTGGATAATTTCGCATTGGATGTGAAATTGCCAGATTACACTGTTAAGGTGGGTAATTTCTCCATTTCCGGACCTTTATTGGAGAGAGGAATTAGTAATGCGAAATTAAGTGATCCTATTCATACTGCATTTGGAGTTAATTCAACAGGAGAGTATAAAAACTCGTCAGATTCTACTAAAGGATGGTTTGGTTGTGTTAATATAATGGACTCTAATTATCAAAAGGCGATGAATCGAAAAGCTGGGGATAACCTTGAAACTTTTGATTTTCGATATACAGGTAAGATTCCACAGGATATGTCGGATACCACCATTCTTAAGATTTTGTTTACAGTCTATATTGATACATTGAAGTATAAAGAGAAGGCTCTTTTAACGGGAGATTCTATCGAAATTATATCTCAGTCTAAAATGACTGTGACAGGGTCTGAGAGTGGTGATACAACTGCTTTCTATAGTAGCCCTGAATCTATGCTGGGTAGAGATGATTTAAACGCCTGTGATGAATTTTACAATTTCGGTGGAGGTTCTGGATTAGGCGGTGCTGGCGGCGGCGGCTGGGGCGGTGGCGCTGGTGGCGGCGCAGGAGGCGGTGGTGGTGCCGGCGGTGGTGGTTGTGTGAATAATCCACCAACTCGATTTAAGCTTGATTTTGAATTTGGTTGTTCAAACATCCCTGACACGATACATTTGGATGGTTGTGCAGATGCTTGTATTGACACTTCCATCATAAAGGAGTTGTTATTGAAAGAATATAACTTTGATGTGGATGCCAACGCTAAAAAGGATAGTCTCAACTGGATTGAGGTGAAACTTGATAGCATTGTAGATCTATGCCAATTGGCTATTAAAACACCGTTTCGCCGTGGCGACCAAAATCTAAATGTTGTTTATAGTGATTCTGCCAATTGGAGGGAGATGAAAGAGTATTGGGACGCAACTGGCTTGGAAGTACCAGAACCTAATGGTGATTTATATAAAATATTAAGAAAGGGGGCTGTTGATAGTGTTTACATTGTCGATGTCTTGTTTGAAAAAATAGAGACTATAATAAATCGTAAGTCTCCTGTCTCTCATTTGGATATGAATTTTAGTGAGAACACTGGTTGGGTGGAAAATAAAGACACTTGTATTAGAATTAAAAACGGTGTATATCCTATCATTTATGCTACTCCATACAAGAAAAAAACTTCCAATTCTCTTTGTAATGATACCGTTTTCGTTAAAATCCAAGAAGAGATAGTTCCCAAGCCACGCCTGTTCAATGGCAAAAAGTTGATTGCGGATGGTGATACAGTCCAATATTGTTTGGAGGCTACTATCGACACATTTACATTGATAAAAAAGAAAAAGAACTATGATTTGGAACCGATCGACTCGACTGCCAAAATGAGCTTCTTGGAGTATGAATTGCTCTCTGATACCGTCTATCGTTATGTTCCGAAAATGGAGACGGATGAGAAGGCTATCGACTCGTTTAAGATCGTCCAGAAAAATAATACTGGTTGTCCGGGTGATACGTTCACGTTCTTTATCGAGATTCTGGATGTGAAACCTACGTTGAAGCCTACCCTTCCAAAGGATTCGATCGTTTGTTGGGTGGACGAGTCGCTTAAAGACTCTGTGGTGTTATCGGTTACGAACACTGCCGTGGTGGATTCTATGCGTGGTGAAGGATTCGATTTGGCGTGGTATTTGATTGATGACATAAACCATAATGATAGTTTACTGGTGAGGGATGTCACCTCCATCAATATCCCTAAAGATAGTGTCGGAAGATTTGGCTATGGTGTGACTTTCTACTATTTGGGTTGTGAGACTGAAATGGATACTTTTGTCCTTGATGTGAAAGCACTTCCTAAAAAGTTGACTGCGCCAGAAATCTCTTTCTGCCAATATGTTGAGGCGGATTCCGCTTTTGTCGCAGGAAAGGTAGTGAAAAGTAATTCTCGCGAGAAAACAGAATCTATGCTTTGGTTCCCAGCCAAGAGTGCGCAGTTTACATCAGAGGATGCAATATCGCTCTCTTCGCACCTTTCTGATTTCAACTATTCGGAGGCGGGTGTGAAGCAATTGATCGTTGCCCCTCAAAGCGAGTTTGGTTGTATTGGTGATACTACCTTAGTCTCTATTGAGGTGATAGAAACGGACTCTTCTGCGACGAAGTTTATTGGTTCGGCAGATTCTCTTTTGTTGTGCGTGGGGGATGATGTGGCACCTCTTCATGGTTCCATAGATGTTGTTTTGTATGATAAAAATGCAAAATGGTATTGGTTTGAGAAGGGGCAAAAAACTCCTGTTAACACTCTTGAAGGGCTGAAACTTGGCACTTCAAAATTCACGCCAACCAATGCGATGGAAAACCCTCGTTATGATACGGAAAGACCTTTTACTAGAGACTATCAGGTAGTGCGTGTTGATAGCAACTCATGTGCGAGCCGTCCTTCTGATTTCAAACTGATAGTGGGTGATTCGATCCACTCGACACCATTTATCGGCGATACTGTGACATTGGACTATACAGGTACTGCGAAGTTGATTGAATTATGTGCAGGAGAGCATCCTTTCCATAAAGATGTTTTGCCAGTCAAAGCAAGTGTGAACGGTTTTTCAATGGAGGCAGTAAAAAAGGATAATATTACAGATGATTGTGATACGACAAGGAAATATACTCCTAAATGGTATGAGTGGAATAACAAGAAAAATGATACGATTAATTTGCCGGTAGAGAAAGTAGGTGTCTCTTTCTATTGCATCAGGCAACAGACTCCTGTGGGTTGTTACGGGCCTTGGGTGAACATCACTATCCTTGTGCATGATTCATTGACCGAGAAACCTACTGTTGAGGCGGTGGAGTTGTGTCAATTGGATAATAGTTTGGAGGTATCAAAGCTTGTGACTAATCCGACTCAGTATAACGTGCATTATTATGATGCGGAAAAAAATAAAATTGATATTTCGGAGGCTGTCATTGAGACCGATGAACCGGGTGAGTTCCTCTCTGATTTGAAAAACAACCTTTTCTACGTTTCGTTATATGATGCGGAGACAAAATGTGAAAGTAAGTTGGTCGGATTGGATGTTACCATCCATCAGAAACCGCAACGCCCGATTGTGACGAAGGATTCTCTCTACTATTGTACGGATAACCAAACGGTGGATTTGGCTGAGGCTTCGGGTACAACCATCTATCCGAGTGACAAACACACCAAACTGGTTTGGGTGGATAGCGAATCCGTGGTTACCGACAAGAGAAAACAGGAGGACTATTTTGTCCACCAGATGGATACGCTCTCTGGATGTGTGAGCGAACAGGATACGGTAACGATATTTGTCGAAAAGACTTTTGATTATGTTCCGTTTGATTCCGTGACGGTTTGTTATGGTGAGAGCATCGACTTGTGGACAAAGGTCGTCAATGCCATTACCTACAACCGGACTGTCATCACAACGGCCGATCCGCAGTTCTCCATTCAGCAATTGTTGGGAACTACTCCTCAAGCTAAATTGACGGAGGCGGAGGCGAGTCAAATCGTATCGCTAAAGCAACCGACAGAGGAGAGTGTCCAACGTTATTTGATTACGATTTATGATGAAGTGAGCGGCTGTCATCAAACGGACACCGCGCAAATACGGTTTAAGGCGTTGCCAAAACTGGAGAAGATAGACCCTGTCACGAAATGTCAGGAAGAGGAGTTTGTTTTGCCAACTCCTGATTCCGACTACCGGTTTGTTTGGCAATTTTCAGATGGTACGATAATTGTGGATTCCACCCATTTCAGCCTTTATGAAAGTGATGTCTTGACATTGGTTGCAACCACAGAGGATATGCCGTTCTGCGTGGATAGTACTCACTTTACGATTAATATCAATGAAGTTCCTGAATTGCCTTTGGTGTCTGATATTACATTGTGTCAGGGGACTGGTAAGCACTCTATTCCTTACGAGAAAGTGGGAAGTGTGGAAAATCCGGTGGAGAATATCGTCTTCATGTGGAGAAACGAGTCGGGTGAGATTATTCCACAATATGATACGGAAAAATCTTTTGATGGAAAAAGTCTAAAGGAGAAACTGTTTGGAGTGGTATCCAATACATATACGAAATGTGAAAGTAGCAAAGAGATAACGGTTACCATGCTTCAGGCGATCACATTGGGAATTGACGACCCCGCTCCTCTTTGTCAGCCAGAGACGTTTGATGCGGCTACTTATATCCAGCAATATGTCTCTTCGGAGGCGATGGCGATCGGTGGTAATGAGCCGGTTATCACAGACTTCTATTCGATGGAGGGAGAGACTGTTAAGATGTCTGCCGATGAAATGTCCTCGTTGAGTTTCTCGAAAAATGCAGATGCGGTGAAATACGCCTACAAGATGAGTGATGTGCAAGGGGTTTGTTCTACAATAGACACTTTTGTCGTTACGATTCATCCAAAACCGGCGCAACCTTTGATTGAAAAGGGAGAGGATTCTTTGTTCTACTGTCAAGACAATGCTCCATTGGTGGTTTTGGCTTCGGACACCTCTTTTGCGAAGAACCGTAAATTGGTGTGGCAAAATGGTGTCACAGGTTTAGAATACACACTTGATGCGGCTCTTCCTACGCAAAATCTTCAGGCATACTTTAAGGACACTGTCACTTCATGTGAGAGTGAAATGTCGGAGGTGGTGGCTGTGGTTGCATCGCCTATCGTCACCCGTCCGATTGGTGGTAGTGATACGCTCGTCTATTGTGCAGGGGAGGTGGTAGACTTGTGGAGTATGGGTTACAACTCGTTTGTGGCAGATTTGAAACACCGTTCTTCATTTGTCGTTACAAATGTGAAAAAGGGTGTGTATAACGTGCCTCAGTCGGTATTGGAAACATTAACCAGTACGGTGCAAGATACTTCAACCTACTTGTTTGAGGTGATGGACACTTTGACGAAATGTACGGCGACCAACCTTGTGACGGTGATTTTCCATCAATTGCCAGATTTCATGATTGAGGGGGAGACTGCCATTTGTGATAACGGTTCCATCGCTTTGAATGTGGCAGGTGATGAGCGTCCGATTTCTTACGAATGGTACTACGGCGATGTTTTGCAAAGTACTTCTCAGCAATATAGACAAACAGGCTTGACCATCGATACGACCTTGCGCATTGTGGGAAGTTTGCAGGATCTTCCTCGTTGTAAAACGGAGGTGTCTCACTTTATTGATGTGATGCCGAATCCGGAGAAGTTGCAGGAGATGCAGATCGACGTTTGTCAAGATACGGCTGGTGCGCCAATTGCAGTTAATTTCAATCGTGATAGTCATTCAATCGGTGCTTACTCGATTCGTTGGTTCAATGAGCAGGGCGATACATTGCATATGGAGGAGAACCTCATGCAAGAAATCACAGAAGAGGGTGTCTATTTGTATAGGGCAGAATTGATTGACAAGAATACTCTATGTGTGGGCCCGAAGTCTACCATGACTGTTAAGGTGAACCCTCAGATCCGCATTCATTGGAACGACCCTGATACGATTTGCCAACCGTTCACATATAATCTGATGGAGGCGTTGTCCAAGGCTGTCTACGGAGGAACGAATCCTCGTTACCAGTTTACTTTGTCGGGCAGTGATACAATCTCCAATGAAACTGCTATTGCGGAAAATTCAAAGTTGAAGGTATATTATAAGGATGATAACGGTTGTGAGTTGGTGCAACCAGTTTCGGTGCAGTTCTTCAAGCAACCTCAGACTCCTACTTTAGTTGGTGATACCATCGTTTGTCAGTCGATTGGTGATGTCTATCTTTCTGCTAAGAAAAATGGCACGAACACTCTTCATCAGACATTCCAGTGGAAAGCCAAGTCTTCAGAGAGGTTGGGTGATTCACTGGCTCTCTCAACTGAGAATTTTGGGACTACTGATTATGAGTTGCTAAGTGTTGACACATTGACTCATTGTTATAGCGAACCGACTTCGTTTACATTCGATGTTCGTAAGAAGATTTCTTATTCGCCGGTTGGACTGTTAGAGAGTTGCTACAATGTTCCGGTTGATTTGCCGAATAAGGTGGAGGCAAATTATTTTGGAAGTGACGAAGAGAAGCATTTCGCATACTTCTCAATCTCTCCTACGGGAAGTGTCTCAAGTCTTTCTCAGCCAGAAAATATCCTCAAGTCGGGCAACTACCTTGTGAAGGTTTCTGAAAAAGAGTCAAAATGTGAAAGAGTAGATACTGTGGCGATTGTGGTTTACGACTCCTTGGCTGTTTCTGTAGAAGGTACTACTGTTATTTGTCAAGAGAGTGTGGTGCCGGATTTGAAGGCTCTCAATGCAGAAACATACATTTGGAGACGTGCGAATGGTGTTGTTTCGGAAGGTGCTAACTTCCCATTCGCAGATGCGGTTGCAGAGAGTGAGACTTTCCGTTTGATAGGAGAGAAGAAGATGGGTACGCTCTTCTGTCAGGATAGTATTGATGTGATGATTACGGTAAATGAAAACCCTCAGAGCCTCATGGATACGTCCATTGTTTTCTGTCAGGACAGCACCGCCACCGTTCAGCCAATCAGTATGAACCGTTCGACGGAAAATATCGCAGGATTTATCATAGGCTGGTATGATTCAGATGATAATCTTTTGTCGACAGAAGAGGAAATCACTGTATCGATCAATAAGAGCGGAATACAGAATTACCAAGTTAGGTTGACGAATAGAACCACCGGCTGTGTCAGCAAACCGACGAAGGTAGAGGTGAAGGTTAATCCGCAAATTGTAATTGATTGGACAGACCCAGATACGATTTGTCCTCCGAACACGTTCAATTTGATTGAAAATTTGTCGAAGAGTGTTTGGGGAGGTACTCACCCGATTTATCAGTTTACGACATTCGGAAATGAGAAGATCGCAAATGAGACTGCTATTGATAAGAGCGGTATCTACACTGTTCATTATACGGATGATAATGGTTGTGATATGTCTTATAAGGTGAATATCCAGTTCTTCGATCGTCCGGAGGCTCCTACATTCACTGCTGATACGACTGTCTGTCAGGGCATTGGGGAGGTTGTGGTTTCGGCATCGAAGAATGGTGTCAACACTTTGCAGCAGACATTTGAGTGGACATCGCCTAATGCGGTCTTTGTGGGAGATGAACTTGCGATTTCGACAGACCATTACGGTGTGACTGCTTATGAGGTCAGAGCGATTGATACTTTGAGTCACTGTACCAGTGAGCCGGTAGTTTTCAATTTCGATGTTCGTCAGAAGATCGGGTATCGTAACATCGGTTTGATGGAGAGTTGCTATAATGTGCCGGTCGATTTGAAGTCTGTGGCAGAAAAAGCCTATTTCGGAAATCCTGAAGAGAAACTTCTTTCGTACTTGAAGATTTCTAATAATGGGAATGTTTTGGGTGTTGCAGACCCTTCGCAGATATTGACGAGCGGACGTTATGTGGTTCGTGTTAATGAAACTGAGTCGGGCTGTTTCCGAGCTGATACGGTAGAGGTTGCAGTGTACGACTCCATTGGTGTCTCAGTGGAAGGTCCTTTGACCATTTGTCAGGGAGATGAAGTTGAAGGCTTGGTGGGTGTGAATGCCGATACTTACACATGGAGAAGAGCAGGTAGCGAGATGGAAAGTGAGGTATTCCCATTTGCAACCTCTGTCACACAATCTGAAACCTTCCGTCTGATCGGAGAAAAGAAGATCGGAACGTTATATTGTCAAGATAGTATTGACGTAAATATCACAGTGAATTTAAATCCTCAAACCTTGCCTGACACTGTTCTTCAGTTCTGTCAGTTTGAAGGAGGAGCGGATGCCTCTGTGAAATTAGATAAGTTGACGAGAGAAGGAGAGTCTTTGCAATTGGTTTGGTTGGATGGTGCAGAACCAATCTCTTCTCCAAATGATGAGTTGAAACTCTCTGTGCAAAATGATACTGCCTTTACATATTATTTCAAGCAAGTCAATACTCTTACGAAGTGTGAAAGTAAATTGTCTAAGGCTGCTGTGACTATCTATCCGCAAATCCGCGTTGTTTTGCAAGATACAACAACTTGTGATCCTAATGTTATAGATTTGGTCAATTTAGCGAAAAATCGAGCAGAAGCGGAGGAGATGACACCAATGATTCAGGCTCAACAATATTTCTTGTTGGAGCATGGTTTGAAGAGTGATGTCACTTCAATGGCAGACCGTCTGGTGAAGAGTGGTATCTATGAAGTGGTGTATAGTTATCAGGTTGATGATTTGGTTTGTACGGGAAGTGGTGGGGTACAGTTGACGTTCAATCGTCAGCCTCAAAAACCGGTAATTGCAGACCAATCATATTGCCAGAATAGCGGCGACCAAATTCCAGTCGGCAAGAGTTCTGCGGACAATTTGCGTTTGATTTGGGAAGACCTCTCAAGTTATCCAAGTCGGGTCGACACCCTCCAAACTGTGTTCTCAACTGCTATTGCAGGAGAGAAAGAGTATTTGGTTCGTCAAATTCAAGACCTCAGCGGTTGTGTCAGCGAGAATACTTTGGTTAAGATTCATGTTTATCCGTCCATTCATGCAACCGACCAAGATACTTCCGTATGTTTTGGTAGTATGGTTGATTTGAATGGTTTGGCAGATCGGAACTATCATGGAGGAACTGAAAAATTCTCCTTTACGACAAAAAATAAAGAGGGACAACGTTATAGTGCCTTAGAGGTGGATCGTTCAGGAGGATATTATGTATATTATGCAGATAGTGCAAATGTTTGTCATGATACCGCTGAAATTCACATTCATGTTGATGACCCTATCTCACTCACGTTTGATGCTCCTGCCAGTGTCTGCAGCGGTGAAGAGTTCTCTATCCATGTTTCAGGAGCCGACACCTATTTGTGGAGTACCGGAGAGGAGAGGAATGTTATCAATGTCGCAACCACCATCATGGAAGATAAGGTCTTCTCAGTGACGGGTACGCGTGCGTTCCGTGATGTCTATTGTTATGCTGATAGTTCAATCGTCGTGCCGGTCTATGAGTCAGTTCGCCCGATGTCATTGACTTTCGACACCTGCTATGGAAATCCGATATATTTGGAGGATGTTGTAAACAAATACGCAATCACAGAGCAGGTCGACACTATAAAAAATATTACGGACGGTCTGGTTTACTCAACGGTTCATCAAGATTTGAGTAAGAGTGGCGAGTATGAGTTGTATGTAAGTAACCAATATGGATGTAAGGCTGTATTCCCGTTGACCATTACTTCTCATAAAGTGGAAAACTTGTTGTTGACCTACCAACAAACTCCTTATTGTTACGGGGATTCTGCGAATTTCAAAGTCTCTTCTGACAATGCTGCAAAATATGAGTGGATTTCGCTGGAAGATGATGCTTGGCGTTTTGAAGGAGAGGAGTATGACGAACCATTGATGCAGTCGGGTACGTTCTTATTGATTGCTACAGAAAACAAGATGGGTTGTAAAGACACAACCAGATTCGACGTGTCAGTCTATGAGCCTTATGAGATAGAGATTACTGGGGAGAGCAATGCTTGTGCAGGCAACCCAATCAACCTTGAGATTCACAATTATCTCTCTCAAATCAAGTGGCAGTTGGAAGATACTACCATCGTGGGCGAGAAGAGCATCAACTTGATTGCCGAAAATACTCAGGCTTATACGGTTTCCGGTGTTGATAAGAATAATTGCCCGGTTCACAAGAACGGAGTGATTCAGGTAGCTCATTTGCAAAAACCTAAAATTTCCGTGGAGAATACCACAATCGAGAATCCAGACTACCAGTTGGATAGAGAGAACTTGCAAGTCTCATTCTATGAGACAACCACACCAAACGGTTCTTCACTCTACACCTACTACTGGGATTTCGGATTTGGTGTTACGGAAGAACAGAATGGTAACAACATGGCTTATAACACCTACACTGAAGAGCAGATTCGTCCGAACAAGGATATTGAGGTGAGGTTGCTCGTCAGACATGAGTTTGGTTGTGAAAAGAGCGACACGGCTTATTTGAAGATTGATCCAAACTTGTTTGTTCCAAATACCATGTACCAAGATGGTGAATATCGTTTCATGGAAGGTTACGACCTCCAGATTTTTGACCGTGTAGGAACACTCATCTATGAGGGAAGCGATGGTTGGGATGGTACTTATAAAGGCTCTCCAGCAACGGAAGATACTTACTTCTATGCGCTGACCTACTATATCAATGGGGAAAAACAGATAAAGACCGGTTACATCACATTAGTTTATTAAGCTCATGTCGAAGTTCAAATTTGTAAGCATAATTTTAGTTTTCTGCACCTTGCTCCCATGGGGGGTGAGGGCGCAGGAGACTCCCTTTTTCACGAATAAACAACATCAATACGCCTATTTCAATCCCGCTTATATCCCAGAACTGCAATATGCGACAATCGGGCTTGGTGGACGTTTTCAGTGGGGGGGCTTGGAAGGTAGTCCTATTAATGGATTTTTCTCTGGAAAGTATTTCTTTGTAGGGGCGCACTCGCAGGTCGGTTTGAATATTTTGTATGATAAAATCGGTTATCAACAGATTGTCAATCCTAAGGTGACTTATGCTTTTTGTGTACCGATTGGGGATGATAGTTACCTCAATTTAGGTGTGAGCGCAGGTCTGATGAACAAGTCCTACGATGCCAGCGAGATTATATTAGACAAGAAGGGGACGCAACATGAAAATGATATTTTACTGAGTTTGGAGAAAGGTACTGCTCCCGATATTGATGTCGGTTTCGAGTTCCTTATCCAGAATTTTGAGTTTGGTGGTTCTGCAACCCATTTGCTGAGCAAAACGGACTTTGTCAGCATGAACCGTACCTACTTCGCTTTTGCCAATTGTAACTTCCAATCGACTGAGTGGTGGAGGTTGTCTCCGCACTACTCATTCTACTATTTTGATGGCGATGACCATTCGGAGGATATTATGAAACATCAGGTCGGACTCTATTTCTATTATATCACTGATTATGATAATGTGCCGACCGACCTCTTCTATGTTGCCGCTGCCTATCGGATTCCTTATGAAGCATCATTCATGGCTGGTTTTTCATGGGGTGTCTTCTCTATTTTCTATTCGTACGACTATTTTTTCGGCGATTTAAGGCATGATAGTTTTGGGTCGCATGAAATCGGTATCGAATTTAAAATTAAGCAAAAAGACCGTGGCTGCTATGCCAACTATGGTCGTGCGAAAAAGAAATACACTCGTTATTATCGTATGAGGTAGGGTACTATTTTTGTCGAGAATAGAAACTCAGCTCAATCTCTTCCATCTCTTTACGGGCTGCTTTTTTTACGCTATCGAGCCAGTTGGGATCTATCCTTTCAAAAACATCTTGCGTCTCTTTCGCATGATTCGATGAACTTCCCAGTTTTGATTTTGTCTCAAGGTCGGAATGCTCATTTAGTAGCGTAGTGTAGATTTTTTCTGAAGACTTGAATTTCTCCTTCAATTCATTGTAAGCATTAGAGAGAGAATCAATATTTTCTTCGTTGATGATTGGGAATTTGTGATTTTTTCTGATTTTTTCATTTGTTTTGTTGACCTCATCGTACAGGAATTTATCAGCTTCGTACACGATGTAACTCTCCTCCATGGAGATTTTTTCACGGATCTTTACCTCCATAATTTTTCTACTCGTTTCACTTAAGTATATTGCTGTCGACATAATGAAAATATTATCAGAGGAGAAGTTTTCAGGTCGCTCTAATAATTCCCTAAATCCACGGTTGATTTCTTGGAATGCCCATTCAGTGGTCTCTTTCAGCATTTTCGCCCTCTTCTCAATCCTTTCTTCATACTCCTTTTTTGAGCTGTCAGTGGATTTCGTTCTTTTCTTTTTTTCGCTTGTACCCACACTCTTCTTTGTGGTGTCGAGGGTGGTCTCGGTTGTATCTGTGACGACCTTTATCTCTGGTTCTTTTGAAGATGTTTGGGGAACTGAATCAATCACTTCCGTGTGTCGGCCTACCTCTTTCCCCTCTTTCGTGGAGGAGTATTGATAAAAAAGGAAAAACGCCAATCCAACTATTGAGGCGGAGAGGATAGGGAAAATAAGTCCGAACTTAGATTTGGAGCGTTTCTGAATTTCCGATAAAATTTCCGATGCAGAATGAAATCTATCCTCCCGCCGTTCCTGACAACACCGTTTGATGATAGCCTGAAACTTATCAGGGAAAATTTCCTTTATGATGATGCCAAGCGCATAGATGTCCGCCCGCTGGTCGAGTTGCACAGAAGGGTCTTTCTGTTCGGGTGCCATGTATTTAAGAGTTCCGGCAGGTTGTTTGAAAAATGCGTAGGACTCCGAATCCGACAGTCCGAAATCGATTACTTTAACATGATGACCATTTCGGGTGATTAGAATATTTTTAGGTTTTAAATCTCGATGGATGATTTGATGGGAATGGATATGTGCGGTTGCGTCGAGAAGTTGAGTCAACACGCGCAAACGCTCCTCGTGCGAAGGATTTAGTTTCAGCCAATTCGTCAAGGTGAACCCGTCCACATACTCCATGATGATGCAATTTCCCATTCCCGGAATAAATTCGAAAGAGAATGGATGGGCAATATTCGGGTGGTTCATCAAAATATGGATGGAGAACTCCTTGGCCAGTTGCGTCTCATATATTTCAGAACCCTTAAAATTCTCTGAGAGGGTTTTAAATGCAAAAAATTTACCATACCTTTGAGCCTTGTAGAGTGTGTTGTGTCGAGATGTGTGAATGACCGATTTGTTACGCAGAGATTTGTCCGCATAACCATTAAAATCGTAAATAGGACCCGAAGACGAACTTTCTTGCATAGGATTTCGTTTTATGCAAAAATAAAAAAATAATAAGTTTTTTTCTAAAAGTTTTGAAATTTAATAATTATCAATAAAATAAAATAAAATAAAATAAAATAAAATAAAATAAAATAAAATAAAATAA
>CALFTM010000068.1 GCA_937916355.1 uncultured Bacteroidales bacterium | reverse complement strand
ATCGTTACTATTTCTGAGGTTTTCTGTTTAATGCGTTATGGCTCAGTTCAAAACGAGAAATTCACTTTTTTTGCTCTGAGAACCGTAATTTTATCAAAAAATTTTCTCAGATCACTTCCGCCACAATGTAGGTACTTCCGCCCACATATATCAAATCACCATCAACAGAATTTTTTTTCGCTGCGAGCAGGGCTTCATTCACAGTGCGATACGACTCGCCACACAAACCTTTCTCTTCAGCCAAACTCTTCAAACGATTTTCATCCATTGCTCTTTTAATGCCTGCCTTTGTAAAATAATAGGTTGCCTCTTTAGGGAGCAACTCCAAAACGTTGGAGACATCTTTATCACCCACCATGCCAAAAACAATGTGTAAATGGTTGTGAGGGGTTTTGCGCAACTGTTCCACCACATACTGGATTCCTCCGACATTATGACCTGTATCACAAATGATGGTAGGGTTTTCGCCGATCTTTTGCCAACGTCCCAATAGATGGGTCTGCTCAATGGTCTTTCGATACCCCTCCTGCTCTACCTCTTCTGAAATCGCATAGCCAAGTTCTCGCAAACGACGAACCGCACACTTGACTGTCGCCATGTTGTGCCTCTGGTAAATTCCACTTAAAGGGGTCTCTACTACTTCCCCATCGACTTTCAACTTCATCAACATGGAGTCCTTATCGGGCAACTCCTCCACCACATACTCATCGGCAAAATAGATGGTCGAGTGTTTCTCCGCCGCCACACTCTCGAACAGCGCACGAATCTCTCCGACCGCCTCGCCAATGACCACCGGCACACCCTCTTTTATGATACCAGATTTCTCCTTGGCAATGTGCAGTTCTGTCTCCCCTAATATATTCGTGTGGTCGATACTGATATTAGTGATCACACAAAGGTCGGGCGAAATTATATTGGTACTGTCCAAACGTCCGCCCAAACCGACCTCCACGACCGCCACATCGACCGCCTCCTGACGAAAATAGTCAAATGCCATCGCCACACAGACTTCAAAGAATGAGGGGAACGACTCTTCTATGAAAGATTTGTGTTTTTCGACAAAATCCACCACAAACTGTTCAGACACCACCTCTCCATTCACTCTGATACGTTCTCTGAAATCCTTTAAATGAGGTGAAGTAAATAGTCCGACTTTCAATCCACTCGATTGTAAAATGGAGGCTATCGTATGAGAGGTACTTCCTTTACCATTCGTCCCCCCTACATGAACGCACCTGAACGAACGATGGGGATGCCCCAAACGCTCGTCAAAATCCATCATACTCTCCAATCCTTCCTTATATGCAGCACTTCCAACCATCTGAAAAAGGGGAATCCTCGCATACATATACTCAATAGTCTCTTGATATGTTGCCATTTGTATTTTATAATTAAATCATTATCAATTACTTAAATATTTTCGTTTTGATTTTTCAAAGTTTTACTTGTTTTTCCAAAACGAATAACCTAACTTTACGATTACGAAAGTAGACAATTTATTTAATCCGTCAAAGGATTTCATCTGCCACTTTCCTTAAATTTAATAATTAACATGAAAAACTGATAGACTATGGGCGCAAAAAAGAATTTCGTTTTGGATACTAATGTCATCCTTCACGATTATAAAAGTATTTACAACTTTCAGGAGAACGACATCTATCTTCCAATTGTCGTATTGGAAGAATTGGATAAATTCAAAAAAGGAAATGAACAAATCAATTTCAACGCAAGAGAATTTGTCCGTGAGATGGACGCCCTGAGTAGTTCTGATGATTTTTTCAAAAAAGGGGCATCTTTGGGAGAGGGATTAGGACGTTTGTTCGTAGTAACCAACCCAGAATACCCAGAACTGCTGTCTAAGACTTTCTCTGAACGCACCGCAGACCACCGAATCATGGCGGTTGCCCTCGATATGCAAATGAAGAAGAAGAGCATCCGTACGATTTTAGTGTCCAAGGATGTAAATCTCCGCATGAAAGCGAAATCCATCGGATTAGATGTGCAAGACTACAAAACCGACAAGGTACAGAATGTGGACATTTTCGACAAAGCACAAGAGACCTTTGAGGACATCGACCCAGATTTGGTGGATCGCCTTTACGCAGAACCCTACGGACTTCCTTTGGCAGAGTGCAATTTACCGCATGAGGTTGCAGCCAACGAATGCTTTATGCTTAAGAGTTGCCGTTCTACCGTCATGGCGAAATATGACGCTGCATCCGGCAATGTAAAAAAAGTGAAAAAAGAGAAGGCTTTCGGCATTGAAGGACGCAACGCGGAGCAGACTTTTGCATTGGACGCACTACTGAATGATGATGTGAAATTGGTGGCGGTGACAGGTCGCGCTGGAACAGGAAAAACATTGTTGGCATTGGCTGCCGCACTTCAACAGCACGAAACTTACAAGCAGATATTGCTGGCTCGTCCGATTGTTGCGATGTCCAATAAAGACCTCGGTTTCCTCCCCGGCGACGAGAAGCAAAAAGTTGCTCCTTACATGCAACCACTCTTCGACAACTTGAATGTGATCAAACACCAGTTCGCACCATCCAGTCGTGAATTGAAGTTGTTGGACGATATGCAGAAGAATGAACAACTGGTCATTGAGGCTCTTGCATTTATCCGTGGTAGAAGTTTGAGCAACACCTACCTAATCGTGGACGAAGCGCAAAACCTCACACCTCATGAAGTAAAAACCATCATCACCCGTGCGGGAGAGGGTTGTAAAATCGTCTTCACTGGCGACGTGCAACAAATTGACACACCGTATTTGGACATCCAATCCAACGGTTTGGTCTACATGATTGACAAAATGAAGGGACAAGACCTCTTTGCTCACGTCAACCTCATCAAGGGAGAGCGAAGCAAACTGTCCGAATTGGCGAGTGTTCTTTTATAAATCCATAATTTGCCCAAAAACTCTTAAAACGCATTCATCTGCAAACAAAAAGGCAAGTATAGCATAGAATATTCAAACAACGAAAAGCGAGGACGGGATGCACCGCCCTCGCTTATTTTTGATTGTATCAACGACCTCATCCAACTATTTCTCCTCAAATTTGAGAAGAGACAATCTCATCCGAAAAAAACTTTCAATGATTCAACCGTTCCACGAAAATCAATACAAAAAGATTCGCATATACGCGACATAAGCCGAAACCTATGACAAACGTACATGCGAACTTTCGTTAATTTATAATACAAAACAAGACTCTATCATTTCACGCAAAGA
>CALFTM010000067.1 GCA_937916355.1 uncultured Bacteroidales bacterium | reverse complement strand
GCAACATTGACCTGGAGTGGTCCTGCTGATATAGATTTACATTGTAGTGGACCTTCCGGACATATATATTACCAAAACATGAGTGCAGGAAGTGGATATCTAGATAATGATAATACTTCGGCTAATGGTCCAGAGACGATATACTATAGTAATCCTCAAGCAGGCTCTTACTCGTTTTATATACACTATTATGCTGAAAATTCAGGTGTGAGTTCAGTTAATTATTCTGTTACTGTCAACTTCTTCGGCGAAAAGGAAGAATTTACAGGTACCATATCAGGACAGGGTTCACAAGTCCATATCAAAACAGTTCTTGTTGGCGGTATCACGAATACACGCTCAATGTCGTTTGGACAGGATAACTACGTTATTGATTGGAATAATCTGCCAAGGAAATAGTATTACCCCCGGTCAGTGCCGGGGATAATTTTTATGTAGACGTAGGGAATGGTTCAATGTATTCGATGATTCCTTCCACATGCGTATCTACGATAACCTGCTTACCAGCTCGGCTCTGGAGGTACTCTAGATCAGAATGTGAATCCATAAAGAAGTTTTCAGTGAGGACTGCGGGGCAGAGGGAGTGGCGGAGGATGTAGAAGTTTTCTTCCCAGTCGGGGTCGTTGTCGGAGTAGTCTGTTCTGATGCGTCTGTCTGGGAAGTTCTTTTTTGCAGCTTCGTAGAAGCATTCGGCGATACGATCCGAGGTTGTTTGGCCTTTGCTGGTGTAGCAGGACCATCCGGTGGCGTTGAGCCATTTTGTGCCGTTTCCGGCGGCGTTGACGTGGATGCTGATTAGGATGACGTTGGATTTGCCGAGGGTATTGCAGTGGGCGTTTATGCGGCGGACACGTTCGGATAGGGGGATGTCTTCTGTTTCTGGGACGAGGAGCTGGGCGTTGTAGCCTCGGTCTGTGAGGTCTGCGACGATGCGTGTGGCGATTTCGCGGTTGTAGGCGTATTCGAGGAATTTGCCGTCGGGGCTGCGTTTGCCGGGGGTGTTGTGGCCGTGGCCGTTGTCGATGAGGATGAGCATAAAAATAGGGAATTGGTGGTTAGCCGATTCCCTATGCGAATATAACTATTTTTTCTGACTTAGTTCTCTTAGTGAGGTTGGGATGAAGTCGTATGTGATTTCTTTTCCGGTTTCGTATGATCTTAGGCGTGTGGCTCTGAATTTCTCTTTGTCTTTGCGACCTTGGTCGGAGTTTTCGAAGGCGGCTATGAGGTAGTCGTCTGATTCGTTGAGCATGTATGTTCTGCCACTGAGTGTGTCGGTGTGGAGTTGGTCGAATGCTAGTGGCAGGACGTTGTGCGGTATGATTCTGTAGAATTCGTATTCTTCGTCGATGCTGGTGATGAATGCTTCCCGGATGGTTCTGTGTATGTCGAGTGTCCAGCATTCGTCTTCGTATCCGGCGTAGGCTGCTATGACGAATAGGAGGTTGACACTGAATTCTCTGAGGATCAGTGTGTCGCGGTCGAAGAGACGGTCTTCGAAGTGTTTGTTGGTTGGCGGGTATTTCTGTCCTTTTGATTCGTTCCAGTCGTCACAGAGGGCTATGGCGGGCTGGTCGAATTCTGTGTTGTTTTCTTTTACTCTGCTTCGGATGAAGAAGTTAGGGGTGATGTTGTATCCTTCTGTGAGGGTGTCGCGGTAGCGGAGTTTGCTTTCTTTTCGTTGAGCTGCGGTTTTGCCTTTCAGGTGCAGTTGGTCTATGTGGTACTGTATGGTGTTCTTGGCATAGGTGAACTGCTTGTATAGGGCGACTCCTTCAGGGCGTTTGTCGTCTTTGTAGTATTTGCTGTCGCCGATGAAGTAGATGTCGGATTTTGCTCCGAGGAGTGATGGGAAGCTGAATATGTGGTCAACGAGGTGTCCGTCTGCCTGGTTCTTCAGTTCTTCTACTCCGCGTGTGTCGCTTACGAGGGCGTCGATCATTGCTTCGAAGATGACGTGGAATTTTCTGACAAGGAGGTGTTCCTTTTTCTTTTCTTTGTCTTCTTCGGACATGTTGTATGTGAAGAATGAGTCGAGGAGACCCCAAAGGTGTTTGAGGTCGTCACGGAAGTATTTGTGGCGGATGCGTTTGAGCTGTTTGCTTCCGATGCCGGTGTCGATGAGTCGCTGGATTTCTATCGGGCTGAGGAGCTGATAGGGGACTTCTCCGAGTTCGATGGGGAAGCGGTATTTGTCACGCAGGTATTTGAGTACTGAGTAGTATAGGACTATCAGTGTGTCGTCGATGTTGATGGTTTTGTCCTTGATGGCGGGATCGAGGTACCAGGGTTCTCCGTTTTCGAAGAATGGGTCGCCTTTGACGGTTTTGGCCCAGTCGATTTTGTTGCGTCCGCTGTGGTTGATGAGGCTTATCTGTGTGAATAGGCTTCTGTGGTCTTTGAGGAAGTCTATCAGGTCGATTGCTGTGCTCAGGAAGTCTTTGTCTCGGGCTCCGTCTTCTGGGAGTTGGGAGTCAAGCTCTGCCATTCTGCTGATTGGGGAGCCTTCGTGTTCGTTGCGGAAGCGGTTGAGCGCTCTGTAGAGCCAGAGTCCTAGTTCGGGGAGGAATGAGCCTTTGCCTGCGATTTCGAGTGGGTTTTCTTCGTTGTCGCAGTTGATGACGTCTTCGGGGTATATGCCTTTCATTCCAAGGACGGTGTCTTTGCCGTCGATGGAGATGAGGAAGGATTTGGGGAGGATGAATACCGGACCGGAGTAGTTTTCGTTGGTGATGAAGATGTATCCGATCTGGTCGGTGTGTGATTTGTGGTTCGGGATGTCATTATACAACAGTGAGGGGGTCAGATAGGGTTGTATCTGATCGCTGTTGTATTTATGATTCTCGAAGAAGATGAGCATGGCTTGTTATTCGATGGGCCCGAAGGTGAATTCTGGTTTTACCTCTTGGTATTTGCTTTCAAGGTATGAGAAGAATTCGGTGAGTAGGCGAGAGTTTTCGTTCCTGTCGGAGAATAGTTCTGCGAATGTGAAGTAGTCGTTCTTTTCTGTTTCGAGTTTGTTCTTGACTCTGAGGAAGAATGCTCCCTGGACGTGGCGCGGGTTGTAGAGGTCTTTGCAGACGTCGTTCCAGAGGTAGAACATTACTTTGTTCTTGAATTCTCTTTCGTCTACGTCACCTTTGATGAAGAATTCTCCCATCTGCTTGTCTTCACTGTCTGTGGCATTGACGATGCGCTCGTTTACCATTTCGAGGAATTTGATCCAAGGGTATTTCTTGCCAGCTACTTCGATGGTGAAGGTTGATGCTTTCTTCTGGGTGTAGTTGATTGGCATGTATTCCATCGCCCAACGACGCTTGAAGGCAGAGTCCATAGGGAAGAGGCTCTGGTCTGAGGTGTTCATTGTGGCGTAGATGTGGAGGTTGTCAGGGAGCTTGAGCTCTTCTGACGGTACTCCTTGGCTTGCGAGGTATTTTGCAAGTTCTGTGTCTGGCTTGATGGCATAGTCTGATTCGCCATTTGTGCGGTCAAGCAGCTGGAAGAGGTCACCGAAGATCTGGGCGCAGTTTCCTCGGTTGATTTCTTCGATGATGAGGTAGATGGGGTCTTCGCGGTGGCGATATGCGCAGACGTATGCGTTGGTGAATACCTGAGGGATGAACTTGTAGTCTATGGCAGCACCTTCTTTCACAGGCTTGTAGCAGCCTACGAAAGTGGCATAGTCGTAGTCTGGGTGGAAGGTTGTGCGGAAGATGTTGTTGGTACCATCATCGTACTTGATGATCTTTTCTCCGTTTTCACCCTCAGCTATCTTTTTAACCGTATGAGACTTACCTGTACCAGGACATCCGTAGTAGATTGCTTGGGCGGTGGTAGTCGCAGTAGGATTAGCCGATATATTGTTATCTACAGAATTGGGCTGATTTTCATAGAAGTCGCTAAACTTAAATGGAGTAATAATCAAGCATTCTAATGTAGTCTGCCCCGCATAAAGGGTTTGGATAAATGGAGCACGTGATAATTCTCCAGGATTAGCAACTATTGACGCTCCTTCAGCTGTGATGTTAGTGCCAGCAATCCCCAGCTTTTGTAATAACATTCCTTCTGAGTATGGCTCATTTGTAAACTCAAACTCTTTCTTTGCGAAATTGAAGATAACTTTAGCGTCCTCTATTGAAATATGAGATTTTTCGAGGAATAATGGGATTAGTCTGCTTTCTTGAAAGTCATCGTTAAAACTATTATTCCTGAAATACCAGATTGCGACATCGTAGATATTAGGATTGCCATTTAACATCTGCTCTGCAACTTTGGCTGTCCATTGATTGGATAATATAATATTCCACGTGTTGTCGTTAGAGTATTCTTTCTTAGTGTCATCAATACGAAACAATGACTCTAAAAACGAAGCAACACGAGCTGTCGAG
>CALFTM010000066.1 GCA_937916355.1 uncultured Bacteroidales bacterium | reverse complement strand
AGATAACCAAAAAGGACTGAATCTTGCAAGTCAGATTCAGTCCTAATTTTTTTTTATTGCTTAAAGTTTTATCGGACACTAATAATTGTTTTTTTAATTCCATACAAAACGCAACGAACAAATGAAAAAAAAAAGACCAAACTCACGCAGGGCATCTGCAAGCGTGTTGAAAATTTAATCTGCTGATTTTCAACGCATTACCCCCCCCCCACAACAGAACAAATATCAAAATTTATTGCAATTACAAAAAAAAGTTTTATTAATTTTGCAGCAATAAAAGAACATCGGAGGTAGCCTTAAAGGAGGTTCAGGCTACTTGCTGATGAATATAAAAATTAGCAGGACCTCCAAAACTAATTTAAATTCAGATGAAAACTTTTAGAACAATCGGCTTGGCTTTGGCTGCCGTTTTTATGTGCGTGAACTTCACAGCGTGCGAGGAGGACGATGAAGAACCTGCAGCCGAAGGCAAAGCAAAAAAACTTGTTGAAATGAATATCACTCTCGATTATGTGTCTGATGACTTGGAACCTCGCAGTGAAACGCACCTCTTCAAACTTAAATATGACGACAAAGGCAGACTTGCTTATTGCGAAGAGTCCTACAAAAATTATTATAGAACAGAAACAGCAACACATACGTTCAAATGGGACGGTGATGTTATTAGTTGCGAATCTAACGGAAATTACAGTTACTATGATTACACTCACAATCTTGAAAATGGATTTGTAAAATCTTTCTCAAGAGGATACTACAGCCCTGACGGAAGTGACGGACCAATAAAGTACCAAGGAGCAACAGACTTCCAACTCGAGATGAAAGATAACAAACTTGCTAAATATATTTATGACGATGGAGAAGATTCTCGCACCATAACCTTCGGGTGGGATAACGACAAACTTTCAAATTTAAACAATTACGCATGTTTCACTTACAGCGGAGAAACTTGCAAAGGGTATATTCCGTTTATTTTCGAAGATTTAGAATTAGAAAATAATCCATTATACCTCTCAAACCCTGAACTATTCGGATTTAAGATTACCTCTTTGCCAAGCAAATTAGAAAACGGAGATGATGATGCTGCTTATTATTCTTCTTATAAATTTGACAAAGACGGTTATGTTGAGAGTTACAAAGTCTTAGTCTCCTATGGTGATGAAGAAGAAGACAAATGTGATTACACAATCTCTTTAAAGTGGGAATAAAATAAAAAAGCGCCAAACTTCAATAATGAACAGTTTGGCGCTTTTATCTTCTTAAAGCTGCCGTTTTTTTGTACATTTGTCTCGTTATTTTTTTCTACTTCTATAAATTAGTCATAGATAATTTAATGTTCGATTTTATATGTCCCGACATAAATTCAGTCAAAACTGAACGAGTTTACGGAATATACCATGCTCGACTCTGCTCAGTTTGCAGGTCATATCGGTTTTACAGAAGAGGAGACCAAAGCACTCTGCGAGCAGTATGGATGCGACTTTGCCGAGTTCCAACGCTGGTATGATGGCTACAAACTCAGCGATGAGGTGAGTTTGTTCAACCCTAAGTCAGTGACTTCCTCCATCAGCCATTGGCACCGCCCTCGGCAATGAGGCACAACAAAACTCGCCCCAACGGAGTAAAAACATTTTGTCCGTCATAATTCAATTACGCCCACGCATTTTATGAGAGCTGTAAAAATCACCCAGATTGGCGAAAATTTCAGTGCCGAGACGGGGGGATGTTGAGAAGCATCTTTTAAGTAGTTATAAAATCACATTTTAGATGATTGTCCCCTCCATTGACTTGGTGTCATTCCAAATTTTTCAGAAAAACAATTACTGAAATATTTCGGGTCAGAGAAGCCCGTCATGTAAGCGGTCTCTGCGATGTTTTGGTCTCCATGAATCAATAACTCCGCCGCATATTCCAATCGAATTGCTTTGATGTACTCGGAAGGGGAGCATCCTGTGATGGCCTTCATTTTTCTGAAGAGCTGCACTCTGCTAAGGGCTGTTTCCGTCGCCAAAAACTCCACTGTCAAATCAGAAGATGCAATATTATTCTTTATCACATCATTGATTTGTTCAATAAAACTGTCTTCCGCCTTAGGAGGGAGGTCGAGTTTGGGTTTATCAGTCTCATTTTTTAGGATTGTAGAACGCAAGTGAAGTCGTTGCAACTCCTTGTTCTTCAAAATTGAGGCTATTTTAGCTTTAAGGACATTATTGCTGAATGGTTTGGTGATATAGTCGTCAGCACCACAATTCAGTCCGTCGACCTGTTGCTCTACAGAATCCTCCGATGTGAGCAAGACTATCGGAATATGTTGTGTGAGGACTTCCGATTTCAGCATGTTACAAAGTTCCTTCCCGGAGAGTTTAGGCATCACCACATCTGACAAAATAAGGTCTGGAAGTTCGCTTTTTGCGATTTCAAGAGCCTCTTCACCATTGTTGGCTGATTTAATTTTATAGAGAGGTTGCAACAACTCCGTAAGATAATTGAGTATATCAATATTATCATCTGCGATGAGAAGCATAGGAGAGTTCTCTCGATTGGAAAAATCAGTTTCAGTTGCGGTCATCTCCAATTCCGGGATGTCGCATGAATCATCAATCAGAGTAGAACCTTTCGGAAGTTTCAGAGTGATGGTTGTTCCCTCTCCTTCAACGCTCTCCACCACTATCCTACCTTGGTTCATATTTGCAAAGATCGTGCAGATTTTAAATCCTAAGCCCGAACCTTTTTCATTTTTTGTACCGAAGGTTGACGGACTATAATTATTATGTCCGAGTTGTTCAATTTGCTCAGAAGACATTCCCACGCCCTTATCGGAGATGACCCACTCTATCTGTTCGTCGGTCTCGTGGATGGAAACCCTAATCTCTCCGCCTTCATAGGAATATTTTATGGCGTTGATTAGCAAATTCCGCAGGATGGTCGCCACCATTCGATGGTCAGCATAGGTGCAGTATTTGCAATCATCCGTGTAGACAAGTGAAAGTGATTTACCAGTTATCAAATCTTGCAATAGGACAAGCACCTCCTTCGTAAGAGCATCAAGCGAGAAATCTTTCGGAGAGTAGAGAATATTGTTATTTTGCAGGCGTGCCCAGTCGAGCAGGTTCTCCATTTGGCTCTGTAGGTTTTTAGCCGACTTGTACACCTGTTCGATTTTGTGTTTCGTATCGTCTCCTTGTGGCTTTGCGGAAATAATGGAGAGGTTTCCCACAACTGCTGTAAGAGGATTTCGTAGATCGTGGGCTATAACGGACAAAATTTTATTTTTTGCATCAATCGCCTCGTCCAACTGTTTGTTTTGTATCTCCAGTTGTCTCTTTTGCTGGTTCACCTCTTCATTTTTTGCTTTCAACTGTTCCGTTCTAATCTCTACAGCTCGTTCCAGTTGTCTTTGTTTTCTTCGTGAACGCCTTTCCCTAAGATATAAGAAGAGGTATAACAGGGCGATAACACAAAAAACGGCAATGGAGGTGAACCACCATGTCCTCCACCAAGGAGGAAGCACAACGATGGTGAGTGGCTTGGATAAGATGTCGCTGTTGGAGTTAATCTCCTTTGTTTTTACCTGAAAGGTATATGTTCCGGGGGGAAGGTTTGAATACGAGGTTTTCCTCATGGAAGAAGCGTCCGACCAATGGTTGTCATGCCCTTCCATGCGGTATTGGTATTTTATATTTTCAGAATTTTCAAGTTGAAAACAGAAGAATGAGAGGATGATGTTGTTTTGGTCATGGTTCAGCGTTAAAGTGTCGGTGAAAGCGAGTGTTTTTTCAAGTATGTTCCCATCATGAGTATTTTGGACTCTGCCGTTGACATAAAGTTGGTCAAGGTAGATTTTAGGATTCGAAGGATTCGTTTTGACATCACTCGGATTGAAAACGAACATTCCGTTGTTTGAGCCGACGAAGACGAGTTCATCTAAACAAATCATCGCTTTTGTAGTGAAAGTTCTGCCATTCAGGTCGTTGCGCATATTAAATCGGGAAGTAGACCCATTGAGACGATTCATCTTAATGATCTCTTGAGGAGAAGTGAACCAGAGATTGTGGTTTTTGTCTTCACAAATGGACAAGATGTTGTTCGGAAGGTTGTAACCCTCATTCATGCTGTGCAATGCTTTAGATTTTTCGTCATATTTCAAAAGACCGTTGTTGGAGGTGACCACATATATATCGCCGAAAGAGTCTTCTATCGTCATTTTTATTTCGTTTTGGATGAAGCGAGAGGAGACATTTTCAATGGTAAGTTTCGTGGCTTTATTGTCTTGGAAAAACATGATACCCTCACTGGAACTGACCCAAAGCCGGTTTTTTCCATCCCTCATGATATGTTTGATCCACTGGGGATTGAGTGGGTCGAAAATACTTTCCCTACAATTCTTGTTATTATCGAATATTCCCGTTTGGGTATTCAATCGAACAACCCCCTCTCCATCCGTTGCTATCCACACATAGTTGCTATCCACCATAATGTCCCGAAGCATATTGGTTGGAAGTCCGTTCTCCTTCATGCTGTATCCCACAGAAGAGTTGGATGATGGATCATATTTGAATAAAGCCTTTTCCTTGTTACCCCAAGTACAAATCCAAAATTCATTTTCCTTCACCCCTTTTTCAACATCCAATATGACCTTCCCGAATTTCTTTTCTGTTTTGAATTTCCCACTCCTTTTATCATAAATATTCAGTCCCCCACCATCTGTACCCACTAAGACATAAGAACTATTTCCAGCAAAACAAGTCACAGTGTTATGGGAAAGAGCTCCGGATTGTTTTCTGAAAAGAGAAAACACATTACTTTTTCTGTCATGATAAAACATCCAATAGTGGTGAGTCCCCACCCAGATATTTTCGTTGGCATCTTCCATGATGCAACTGATGGTCATCTCCTCCATTTCGTTTGTTCCTTGGAAAGAAGGAATGGAGAGTTGATTGGAAGAGAGGTCAAATTCGATAAGTTTTCCATTGATAGTTCCTATCCAAACCTTTTTCTGAGAATCCTCGAACAGAGAAAAAACACTGTTACTGACAAAAGCGTCTGGGTGGTTGGAGGAAGAGAGGGTCGTGCAGGAATTGTCTTGAAGATTCACAATTAACAATCCTCTGTCGGAGGTTCCTATGAACAACCTTCCATCGGAAGTGGTGAGAAGAGAACGCACATTTAGAGTTTTGACTCCCTCCAGTTGCGAAGAGAGCAACGCTGGAGGAATCGGTTCAAATTGTTGAGAATTAATATCAAAACGTGATAGTCCGCTACTTTCAGAACCCAGCCAGATAACATTGTTTTTTTTGTCGAAAGCGAAACAAGAGAGGTTATTTACCACATAATGTTCTAAAACCTTCCCGTCGGACGACAAGTGTAGGAGATTTTCAGGAGAAATCGTCCAAAAACCACCCTCCAAATCCTCATAAATATCCAAAAAGTTATAGAGAGGCAATTCCGGCATTTCAATATTTTTGAAATCATTTGTGGTATGGTCATAAAAGACCAGTCCATTATCCGTGCAGATCCAGATTCTCTTTTGAGAATCCTCTAACAACTTTCTACAATTGTTGTTAGGAATAGAATTGGACGATGAATCGTTTTGTGCAAAATGCGTATATTCATACCCATTAAATTTGAACAGCCCGTTCTCTGTGGCAATCCATAAAAACGATTGGGAATCCTGTATGATTGAGTTTATGATGTTGTAAGGTGCGAATGACTGAGTCCTGCACGCAGAAAAGCGGGACGAGCTTCCTTGTAGAACAAGGAAACTTGATAAAAGGAGAATGAGGGCAAATATTATTTTTCGTAACATAGAAACATTCATATATAATGTAATAACATCCCCGAAAAATCGGAAGAAGTGTTGAGTAATTAGTACAAAATTAAACAGAATTGTACAAACTCGATAGAATAGAGGGAAGATAAAGTGGAAAATTCAATAGAAAAAATTACTTTTGCAGAGAAAAAAGTGCCGAAGTTAAATTTAGGCACAACAATAAAAGATTCAAAAGGTAGTTTTCCATGGCAGAAAATGTAGAAGAAAAGGAAAAGAAAAGAAGTTTGAACTTCATCGAAGAGATTGTAGAGGAAGATCTAAGAGAAGGACGTAATGACGGAAGAATACAAACCCGTTTCCCGCCTGAACCTAATGGTTATCTTCATATTGGTCATGCCAAAGCCATTTGCATGGATTTTGGTATTGCCCAAAAGTACAATGGTATTTGTAACCTCCGTTTCGATGATACAAATCCGGTAAAGGAGGATGTGGAGTATGTTGATTCCATCAAAGAGGATATCCAATGGCTTGGTTTCCAATGGAAAAACATATATTACGCATCAGACTATTTCCAACAACTATGGGATTTGGCGGTTCGTTTCATCAAAGAGGGAAAGGCTTATGTAGATGAGCAGACAGCCGAAGAGATCGCAAAGCAGAAAGGAACGCCTACGCAGGCGGGTGTGGAGAGTCCATACCGTAATCGCCCAATAGAGGAGAACCTCCGACTATTTTATGAAATGACAGAAGGAAAGATTGAGGATGGTAAGATGGTGCTACGTGCGAAAATCGACATGGCCAACCCGAACATGCATTTCCGTGACCCTATCATCTACAGAATCATCACCTCTCATCCGCATCATCGCACAGGTGATAAATGGAAAGTGTATCCGATGTATGATTTCGCCCATGGGCAATCCGACTACTTTGAAGGGGTGACCCACTCAATTTGTACGTTGGAGTTTGAAGTGCATCGTCCACTCTACGACTGGTTTATCGACCAGTTTGCCGACTCTGACTACCGCCCAAAACAGCGCGAGTTCAACCGTTTGAATATCACCTACACAGTGATGAGCAAGCGTAAGATGTTGCAACTTGTTCAAGAAGGATTGGTAAGAGGCTGGGACGACCCTCGTATGCCGACCATCTGCGGTTTACGTAGAAGAGGTTATACTCCTTCCTCTATTCGTGCTTTTATTAATAGAATCGGATATACCAAGTATGATGGAATCATTGATGTCTCTCTTTTGGAAGCTACAATCCGTGAAGAGTTGAATGCCACCGCCATGCGTGTCAATGCAGTCATTGATCCTATCAAACTGATTATCACAAATTACCCTGAAGGTCAGGAGGAGATCATGGAGTCTATCAATAATCCAGAAGATGAGTCTATGGGCAGCCGCCAGATACCATTCTCTCGTGAGCTCTACATCGAGCGAGATGACTTTATGGAAGATGCTCCTAAAAAATATTTTCGACTTACACCGGGCAATGAGGTTCGTTTGAAAAATGCTTATATCATCAAATGTACAGGTTGCAAGAAGGACGAGGAAGGGAATGTCGTAGAGGTTTATGCAGAGTACGATCCTGAAACTCGAAGCGGTTTGCCGGGAAGTGACCGCAAGGTGAAGGGAACGATCCACTGGGTTTCTGTGAAACATGCTCTTCCTGCTGAAGTTCGTTTATACGACCGATTGTTTAATGTAGAGAATCCGGGAGATGAAAAGGATAAGGATTTCAGAGAGTTGCTCAATCCAAATTCTCTCATCATTGCGAACGCTTTTGTTGAACCATGGTTGAAGGATGTGAAACCATTGCAGAACTTCCAGTTCCAGAGAATCGGCTACTTCAATGTCGATCCAGATTCCACTCCAGAACATCTTGTGTTCAATAGGACTGTAGCGTTGAAGGATAGTTGGGCGAAAATCGCAAAATAATTATTTTCAATGAATTAAAAGGGTATGCGGAACAATGAACGCATATCCTTTTTTTTCATTAACATCATAAATTTTTTTAAGCTTTCAATTGTGGCCTTGCATTAACTGATATTATAATTATGAAGTTTATATTTTTTTTCATTTTGTTTTTTATCATTTTAGCAGCACAATATTATACCAGTTTGCGTATTTGGCAAATAACCCCCAACCCTCTTTTTTTAAAGATTGCAACGACGGGTTTGTATAATGTTGGTTTTTTAGCCCTGCTGATGTTTTGCTTTTTGTCGCTCAACGGAGGAAAAATCCTTTCGTTTGGTTTCTCATCCTTCGTCTATGCAGCAGGAACCTCCTTTCTCATATTGTTGCTTTATACTTTTTTGCTTTTTGCGCTGTTGGATGGAGCGAAGTTGATGCACCTTATTTCTCCGGCATATTTAAAAAACAGCTGGATTGGTTTTCTATTCATTGTTACAACCATTTCGTTGTTGTTGGTAGGAGGGAACCAACGGTATCAATCAAAACATTGCGAGGAGTTGTTCTTGAAGAGTGAGAAAAACTTGCCTCGCCCGTTAAAAATACTTTTTTTGAGTGATGTCCATTTGGGATACCACAATACAAAGGAGACTCTTGCAGAATGGATAGAATTGATCAATCAGAAAGAGCCAGACATGGTTTTGATCGCAGGAGACCTCATTGATTTCAGCATCATACCCTTGAATGAAGAGAACATGGCGGAGGATTTTCATAAAATCAAAGCCCCTATTTATGCCTGCTTGGGAAATCATGAATATATAAGCGGACTTGAAAATTCAAAGGAATTTTATTCTCAAGCAGGTATTCGTCTGTTACAAGACGAAGCACTACTTCTTCAAAAATATGGTCTGCTATTGGTCGGACGAGATGACAAGTCGAACCGTCAGCGCAAAGCTCTTTCCCAACTGATGGAGGGACATGACCTCGACTCTCTCTATACCATTGTTTTAGACCATCAACCCTACCATTTGGAAGAGGCAGAAAAAAGCGGTGTTGACCTTCAACTGAGTGGACATACACATGACGGACAAGTATGGCCGTTGAATTACATAACCGATTTGATGTATGAAAACAGCCACGGTTTTTCCCGAAGAGGTGCAACCAACTACTATGTAAGTTCCGGAATGGGAATCTGGGGCGGAAAGTTTAGAATCGGGACGCAGTCAGAGTATGTTGTAATCACCGTTGAATAGTCCTTTACTTAACATAAGGGTAGTTCGGAATGCTAACGGGCTTGCTATCACGCATATTGGACATTAATGAGGAATTGTCAATTACCCTACTTCTCACAGAAGAGGATTGTCCGTACACACCTGCCAATTGAATAGAGGTCTTCGACTCTCCCGGAACGATGAAGGAGACATTTGAAAACACTTTATCAGCATCTCGATCAAGAACATAGATAAGTTGTTGGTTGAGATAAAAACGGATTCTGTCTGATTTCCTTTCGATGGCGAAAACGTTGAAATCATTGAAATCAGCCACCTCCTTTTCAAGCACCACCTCCGCCAAAGGGGTGAGGCAGCGATCGTTTGCCGCAGCCGCACGGAAGCTCTTGTATAGATTGTTATAATAGACAATGAATGTGGTATAAGAAACATCGTCTCCATTCTTTAAACCTACTCCGACACCCATACATTTTTTATCCTCCGACAAATCTCCCTTCAAGGCTATTTCGTAGTAGAAATCCCCCGACAAGTTGAGATTTTTCCACATTGGTAACAAAGTATTGCTATGAGAATTGAGGGAAATATGGTAGACACCATCCTTTATTTGGAATATATTCCCGTCTCCATCCACTTCATATTTATCACTCGATAAATTCAGTTCATTGATTTTTGCACCCTTTTCACCCGAGAATCGTTCCCCATATTCTCCCCACTTTGGATGAGGCGTTGCAGGATTGAAAAGCTCATCAAGGTAGTAGTCCCGTCTTTCTCCCGAAAAATTCACTTGCCAGCTACGTCCTTCTACCTCGTCACCACCACACATAAGCGAAGCCCACTCTTTATTTGCCATGACCTCATTATCATGTCGACGATTGAGCAAACCATGCGCTAATTCGTGGAAGACGACATTCTCGCGAAGGTCTTCGCAATTTTCATACTCCTCTACATTCTCCCAATACTCTTGATCGATTTGAACCAATAAAGGATCTGAATAGGTGCATAAGCCTATCGTAGGCTCATCCAAATCTGCAAATTCCAATATGAGGCCATCTTCCTCCACATTAAAATGCAGATTCCTTTTCTCCGCTTCCTTGAGGAAAAGTTGCAGATAAGGGTCAAGTATGCCATTCACTTGATAGCAATCCTTATCTTTACACGATGGAAGTAAAAACAATCCAAATAGAACGGTTATTGGAATAAATCTTTTCATCTCAGTCAGTTTTAATGGATAATTCTTATCAAATCCTTTGCAAAACTCTAAAAAGCAAAGTAATTCTATCCAATAGTTGTCTGTACACGGAACGATTACTTTCGCCTGAAGCCGTGGAGGTGTTTTCTCCATGCCTCCTATATAACAAATAGGGCGTATCTATGAATCCAACCGGTTTCCGAAAATCAACACTAAGACCTATCCACATGTCGTGCATAGGAATGTCCTTCGGAAAGGGCAACACATAATCCAGCACTTCTCTTCGAAATGCCATGCAACATCCTAAATATGTATTCTTATACAAGTTCTTCAAAAAACCTTTTCCAGAGTTTCTTTTAGCAAAAAAAGACTCCTCTATGACATTCTTATTTTGGTCAACAACCTTACAATCAGAGACCACCGCATCATATTTTTCCAACTCAGAAAGCATGGCGGACAACTTTCCGTCCATCCACACATCATCCTGATCTGACAAAAATATAAAACGCCCTTTAGAATGTTTTAAAGCATTCTCCACATTAAAGATCGGACTCTTAAAGTCGCCTCCCTCCAATACAACTATACGATTATCCCCGATTGACCTTACTATAGCCAAAGTATCATCATGCGAAGAATCATCAGAAACCACTATTTCATCAGATTCTCCCAATTGTGACAATATGGAATCTAATTGTTCTTTTATATACTTAGCTCCATTATAGGTAGGAATACATACGCTTACTCTTTTTTCCATCTTATATATACAATCGGTTTTTATAACCAGTTGCTAAGTTAGAAAAAAAGTTTTAATTATATTAAATCCTAATGCTGGTATGCAAAAAGCAAATAAGCATTTTGTAGGAATTTTAGAAATATTTTCTCAAGTAGGGTATGAAACACAGGTTTGTTTAACACAAAAAGATTATAATGCCTCTGATATTGTTCAGGAATATGGTAATTCTTGTGATTTGATAGTTTGTATAGGTGGAGACGGTACTTTTAATAATACTGTAAATGGTATTATTAAGAGTGGATGTGGTAAACCAATAGGTTATATTCCAGCAGGTAGTACAAATGATTTTGCAAGTGGATTAAAATTGGATAAAGATTTTGAGTATGCAACAAGAGGTATTATAAACGGTAAGATTATAGAATTAGATATAGGTAAGTTTAATGATAGATATTTTTCTTATGTTGCCTCTTGTGGTTTGTTTACAAGAGTTTCTTATGCAACACAGCAAGATATAAAAAATATGTTTGGTAGATTGGCATATATTTTTGAGGGTATAAGAGATTTAGCTTCATTAAAGCCTGAATATTTGAGAATAGAAACCAAAGATGAAGTTTATGAGGGTGAATATATTTTTTCAGCAATATGTAATGCAACTTCTGTTGGTGGGGTGTTAAAATTAAATCAGAATTTAGTAGATTTAAGTGATACATTAAATAAAAGATGTTCTATAGATTTTTATGATAGAAGTACTGAAGTCGGTTATGGGGTATATGCTAGAAGTGCT
>CALFTM010000065.1 GCA_937916355.1 uncultured Bacteroidales bacterium | reverse complement strand
TCTTGCCTAAGTATGTTTGGAACGGAGTTGGGTACACTCCAGTGTAGTATGAACCCTTGTAATTAGCCTCTGCTCCGGTTCCGCAATCAGGTCCGAAGTATGCTCCATCTGCTGAGAAGTAGCTTCCACTTCCTGAAGTTGACGGAGTAGAAGGTGTTGTCGGATTTGATGGTGTTGTTGGCTCTTCAGGAGCTTCGCCTTCTGCGTAGAACTTGATGTAATCCAAGTTGTTATAGTTAGAAGCGAAAGCCACTTTCAAAATATGCTCTCCTGCTGGGAGTGTAACAGAGCCTGTCAATTTAACGTATGTATTCCAATCCTCGTTTCCTGCTCCCACACCGGAAAGCGAACCAACCTTGTCATCATCTATGAACAGATCGATCTCTATATCGGTGTTACCATTAGAAGCTAACGCCTCCACATCATATTTTCCCGCTTTCGCGACATTAACAGTATAGGTCAACCATTCGCTTGAAGTGGTGTATCCAACAGCGTAACCGCCATCGACAGCGACAACGTCAACGCCATCCTTACGATATTCTCCACCTTCGTTGGTGTTGTCACTATCCTTGTATCCGAAACCGTTACCACCCTTGTCATAGTTCTCTGCCTCTACAGTACCGGGGATTGCGATGGCTCCATCGTATGGTTCTTGTGGCTCAGAAGGTTCTGCAGGACCTCCGGCAGCACCGGTTTGTCCGTCCCAAGACATGGTTGCGTATGTATATTCGATAGAACCTTGTCCGCCACCAACTTCACAAAGGATCTTACAGTCGTAGATACCTCCCATTTGGATTCCCATTCTTTCCCAGTTCTTGAAGTGCTCGGTAACGTTGATCGTACCACAAGTCTGGTAAGAAGACCTCTGAGCGAACACCTGAGTAAATGTTGCGGTTCCTTCGATAGAAGCAGCGTTCTCTCTTGTTCCTTTCTTAAGGGTATAGGTAACACCGTCAACTTGGTAAGTTCCAATTGTTTGAGCTCTGAAGTACATACCACCTCCGTAAGGAGTGAATGAGTCATCAACGATATAGTACTCAAGCAGCGGACTCTTAGTCCAACCATAAACACCGATGTAAGAGTAGCTATCACCACCATTACCGGATTTTTTGTAGTTGTAGGCTGCGGTGATTTCACCTAAGTCGGTGTATTTTTTCGTAGCCGCACCATCATAGTAACCCACACGAGCAAGGAAGTCTCCACAATTGTTCCAATCTGCCTTGAACGCGCAGTCCGCCTCATCGCCGAAGTAAGTCAAAGAGCCTGAACCCGATCCGTCATACCACATTTCGTAGTTGTAACCATTTCCGATGTCTTTGATACCGCTTGAAGAAACTCTCGTACCTCCTGAATAAGAGGTCGTCTTTGAACAAGGGTCTGTCACAACAGCAGCACTTCCGCCGGTGTTGCCGCCAGTGTTACCGCCGGTATTGCCACCGGTGTTGCCTCCTGTATTTCCCCCTGTATTACCTCCTGTAGAACCCTCTGGAACAATTTCGACAGTTGCATAAGTGAAGTCAACGTAACCTTGACCGCCACCAGACTCAGCCAAGATTTGAGCTTCCATAAGTTGACCAAGGCTCAATCCTAACTTTTGCCATTGACGGAAATGTTCGGAAATACTAATTGTACCACATTGACGACGAGTCTTACGAATACTAAAGATTTGAGTAAATGTAGAGGTACCCCACTTAGAAGCACCTGTACGAGTACCAGACCATACTTCATATTGGTCTCCATCTACAGTAATTGTTCCTTTATGGCTACCCATATAAGAGCCTCCCGGATTACCACGGTCGTGCAACCAGTCGTCAACAATATAATATTCGATTTGCGGATTATCCATCCAACCATAGATACCGATGTAAGAATAGGTTCGATCATCATCTCCACTTTTTTCGTATGCATAGTTGGCAACCAAGTCACCTCCGATATTGTTCCATGCAGGCTTATTAAAAGTTTTACCCACACGACCAAGGAAGTCTCCTGCATTATTCCATTCTGCCTTAAAACAAGCATCCTTCGGATATAGTGTCAAAGAGCCACCATTTCCGTCGCGCCAAATTTCATACTGATAACCTGTGCTTGTGCTACCTGTTTCGTTTCGATTGTTAATTGTTGTACCACCACTCAACCGAGTAGTCTGACTACATGGGTCTACAGCGAGCGCATTCGACCCCATAAATAAAGAACACACCAGTAGTCCGCCGACCAACGTTCGGCCAAACAATCCTTTTGTTTTTTTCATGACTAATATATTTAAGTGTAATAATTGATTTACTTCTTCTCTCCTACGTCCAAACAATCCACAACTTCCTCACCTTTCATCAAGGACACAAATATAGAATTTTTATTTTACATGCAAACAAAATCTTTGTTTTTTTTTGCAAAATTTTTTCTTTGCTTTTTACAGACAAACAAACAGACATTTGATTTCGCTGCAATTATAACGTAATAATAAATCAATCTACCTGCATTTTACTTGGGCAGACCAACAACATTTTTTCCTCACATTCTAAACTGGCACAAGCCATCAATTGTTACTCATTCAACAAAATAGAATAATTCTTCATTACTATGTTGTAGTATTCGCTTTTTCCATCTAAAGGAACTAGTTTACCGCACTCCAAAATGTAAACATCATCACCAATGGCACAAACCCTACTCATATCTGACCCCTCGCCCAAAAGAGTCGACCCTACAAAATAGTTCTCACTATCCTCAAAACCCAAAACATCCAATAATGTGGGGGCAATGTCCAAAGAATTTCTTCCTTTAGCGTCAAAAACTTGATGTGAACAATTTTTCGTATAGAAGAACAGCGGAATTTTAGAAATGAAACCTTCTTGCTCACTATCAAAAGCACTTTTATAATCTGGCTCTGGATATGTCGCATGGTCTGCTGTAAACACCAGAATAGTATTCTCAAAAACGTTCTCCTTTTCCATTCTCTTGAAAAAACGTCCAAACTCATTGTCATAATTATGGAACTTATTCAACTGCCAGTTTGAAGCATCCCCGTATTTCAAATCAGGGCTATCAAACCCATGGTGTGTTCCCACATTATAAAAAATATAAAAATATGGCACAGAATCCCTTTGGGTTTCCAACAAAACATCCCCCATCAATTCAAACATCTCTTTATCTGTCCTCATTCGTATTCCCAAAGCATCACCACAAACAACAGTATCTGAGCCTAAAGTTTTTAAATACTCCGTGAAATTCATATTTGACGGTTCTGTATTAAAAACAACGCTTTTATACCCTTCACGCCTTAGAATGTCAATCAAACTTAAAACTTTTGTTTCAGTCAATTTCCTCAAACTATCAAGATGCATTTCTCCCAAACCTTTCATATTTTCAAAACCTCCTTTATACTGATAAGCAGAGTAAAGTTGTCCGCGAAGGGCTCTGAAAGTTGCGACTGTATGGTTATAATAATTATCAAACACGACAGAACGAGCATGCAATTCATTCAGATTAGGTGTCAAGTTTAACCCCAAATTGTTGTAGACATCTAAGACTTCTGCTGAAAGTCCTTCTGTGAAAATCAAGATGACATTGGGTTTTTCGGGCATCTGCCCAGACAATTTAAAATCAGTTCCTTCAATCTTTTCTTTATGAAAATAGGCCAAGACCTGCTCCTTTTCTGTCTCTTTTAGCGTTTGACCAGTGTAGACAGATTTCACATACAACGTGAGCAAATTCGTGGAGGCTCTCATCGGAGAGGTCGGTATTTCAGGAGAATAAAAATTCGCCACCAACAAAGACATTATATATATCACAAGCACTTGCACAAAACTTCCTTTTCCCCGTAAGATTTCCAGTTCTCTCAACGGCATAAATAGGACAAGAAGGAGAACAACAATTGCAAAGACGTACCGCTTCAGACTATCCCCTAAATTAGACACCATATCAACATTCTCCAACATCAGCTTGCTTATGAACTCTCCTGTGAAATAATAGACTAAAACTTGGGCAAAGAAAACAAATAGAAGAACCACATTCAACCAGTACCCCAAACTCTTATTGTGTTGTGCGAATCTATCACATACGATGAATATAAACATCAGTTCTATGAAACTGCACGCTGCCATCGCCCACGATTTCAAACTCATGAAAACGAACAATGTGATAAACAATGAAATGTATAATTTATTTATTTTTTTAATCCAATTAAAATCCATCTTTACACAATTTAAGACCTTACACAACATTCACACAAAACACGTTCTATTATAAATCTCGAGCCTATCAGCCGATAAATAAAAAACGCAAGGTTGGCAAAAGTACTAAATATAAACAAACAAATCACTACTTCACAGTGTTTTTGTTGAAAAATTCTTCCCCGAACGAACACCCGTCTCTATTCAAAAAAAGGAGGAGATACAATGTCTGCATCTCCTCCTTCACTATACTCAATTTTTATTTAGCGTAACTTACTGCTCTTGTCTCTCGAATCACCGTGATCTTCACCTGACCCGGATAGGTCATCTCATCCTGAATCTTCTTTGCGATTTCGTAAGACAAAGTCTCGATCTCTTTATCATCAATCTTATCTGCGCCAACGATCACGCGCAACTCGCGTCCTGCCTGAATCGCATAAGTCTTCACTACTCCCGGATAAGAAAGAGCCATTTTCTCCAAATCATTCAAACGTTTGATGTAAGCCTCAACAATCTCTCGACGAGCTCCCGGACGAGCTCCTGAAATTGCGTCACAAGCTTGAACAATAGGAGCGAGCAGACTCTCCATCTCCACCTCGTCGTGGTGCGCACCAATCGCATTGCAGATATCTGGCTTCTCCTTATACTTTTCAGCAAGTTTCATACCTAAAATTGCGTGTGGCAATTCTGGTTCGTCATCAGGCACTTTACCTATATCATGAAGCAAACCAGCACGTTTCGCCTTCTTCGCATTAAGACCCAATTCAGAAGCCATTGTCGCACACAGATTAGCAGTCTCACGCGCATGCTGCAACAAGTTTTGTCCGTAAGAAGAACGATATTTCATCTTACCAATCAAACGGATCAAATCAGGGTGCAAACCATGTATTCCCAAATCGATGGTAGTACGTTTACCAGTCTCCACGATCTCCTCTTCCACTTGCTTTTTGACCTTCGCAACCACCTCTTCAATACGAGCTGGATGGATACGACCATCAGTCACCAACTGGTGCAAAGCAAGACGAGCGATTTCACGGCGAACAGGGTCGAATGCCGAAAGGACGATAGCCTCTGGAGTATCATCAACAATGATTTCCACACCTGTAGCAGCCTCCAATGCACGGATATTTCGACCTTCTCGACCGATAATGCGTCCCTTGATCTCATCAGAATCAATATTGAAAACCGTAACAGAATTTTCGATAGCCGCCTCAGTTGCCACACGTTGGATGGTATGCACAACGATTCTCTTCGCCTCTTTGTTGGCTGTCATCTTCGCCTCTTCCATCACCTCATTGATGTACGACATGGCATCCGTCTTAGCCTCCTCCTTCAAAGATTCGATAAGACTGGCTTTCGCCTCTTGAGCAGAGAGACCAGAAATCGCCTCCAAACGCTCGTTAGCCATACGGTTGAGTTTATCCAACTCTTGTTTCCTTGAGTTTACAATCTCCAGTTGTCCTGCAAGGTTATTTTTCAGATTCTCGTTCTCTGAACGTCCTCGCTGAACCTCTGCCTGTTGTTGGTTCAACTGCATCTCACGCTGTTTGAGTTTTGATTCAAACTGCTGCATCTTAGCGTTACGCTGGTTGCATTGCGTTTCATACTCACTTTTCAGTGAAAGATATTTCTCCTTCACCTCCAACATTTTATTTTCACGGAGTACTTTAGCTTCCGCCTCCGCCTCTTTTAGAATATTTTCGGTTCTCGACTTCAAAAGGGTATTCATCACTACCCACACAATAAGTGCGCCGACCAAAAACGTTACTATAGGAATTAAAACACTCATAAAATAACAATTAAATATATAAAAATTATCGCCTTCCTCCTTCTCAGCCTAAAGGGGGAATGCGGGTTTTCAAATTAAAATAGAAAAAGAAAAATGTGATTAAATGTCACTCTTCCAAAGCCTTCTCCAATTCTGACTCCAAAATGGAAAGCTTTTTCTTGAGTTCTTCATTCGCAGCAACCAACTTCTTCAGTTTTACTCCATATTCAACTGCCACAAGCCTCAAATAATAGTCTATCGAACGACCCGTTCCACCTGATGGAGGGAAATTACCCACATATTTATTGTAAGTCTCCTTCATCATAACGGCAGTCTCACGGAAATATTGCTCATCCGAACGCCTCACCGGCAACTTCACCTTCGTCCCAACGAGATCTACTGTGATAGTCAAAGTGTCATCAGAGGTATCGGACATATTACTCATTATATTTACTCATTCAAAAGTGAAATACATTTTTCTACTTCCCGCTCCAATTTTAGCATACGGTTGTGCATCTTCTTCGCCTCGTCTTCTGACACCCGCGTAGCTTTTGCGAGCCTCAGATTCACCAACTCTTCTCGACAAACGTTTAATGCTTCTTTTGTATTTTTCAACTCCTCTTCTAATCCAGATATAGTCTGCCTCAGTTCATAATTCTGAACTTTCAGCGCTTCAAAGGAGGCTATCATCAAGCGCACCTTCTGCTCTATCTTCTCTTCTATACTCTCTAAAGAAGCCATTTTACCAAAATTCTACGCAAAATTAACACTATATAATTAAAACTCAAAAAAAATTTGATAAATAAAACGCATCTGTTATCACTTCATTTTATTTAAATTTGGGTTTTGTTGTAAATGTTAAACTATTTTTCATAAGTTTTGGGCTTTTTTCTTTCTAAATACATCAGGTCTCACTACAAATGGGCAATACTTTCTCCTCTATTTGTAGCGACGGAGGTATGGTCAGAACTCGCCCAGCCTTTTTATATGTCGGAGATCATCAACAAAGGCATCATCGGAGGAGAAATGCACGTCATCTTCCCATTGGGCATAAAGATGCTTGTCATCAGCCTCATCGGGATGTTGGGCGGTATGCTCTCAATTTTTGCCGCTGGTATTGTCGCTTACGGGATTGGCGCGGATATTCGACACGATATTTTTTCTAAAACCATAAGACTTTCTTATTCTGAAATGGAAAAGTCGGACGCAGGAACTATCACTACCTGCATATCAAACAATGTGAACAAAGTTCAAAGTACGATCCAATCGTCCATGCGACTACTTTACAGAGCCCCCATCCTCTTCATTGGCTCTATCGTCATGGTGCTTGCTGTCAGCAAAGAACTCTCCTCGGTGCTACTTCTCATCCTTCCTGTTCTTGTTTTCCTGATCATATCCATCTCCAGAAAGGCTTACCCTATTTTTCATAAGATCATCACATTGACTGAACGAATGAGCAACTACATTTCAGAGCTGTTGGCTGGCATGAAAGTAGTGCGTGTCTACACTCAAGAGGAGAGAGAGAAACAACGTTTCGGAAAGATCAACGACGACTTATGCGAAAACCACATCGCAGTGGCAAAACTAACAGTCCTGCTCACACCCATCATGTCTCTCATCATCAACATCGGAATTGCTATCATCGTCTACTGGACTGCCATTTTAATGGAGAAGGAGACTTCCGTTAACATTGGAGAAATCATGGCGATCACAAGCTACCTGACGCAAATATTGATCTCGCTCATCATGGCGCAACATATCATTATCTACCTGACCGAGTCGGGCTCCGCCATTAAAAACATCAAAGATTTCATCGGGGAAGAGACTTCCGAAGAGAATCTGGCAGAGGAAGATTCTCAATTGACATCGAAGAATCCTCTTGGGGTACGATTGGAATTTAAAAACATCTGGTTTTCACACAACCCGCCTGATGCAAAGACGGGAAAAAACATTCTGAAGAATGTCGGATTTTCTATTGCAGAGGGGGAGTGTCTTGGCATCATCGGCGGAACAGGCTCAGGGAAAAGTTCTATTGTGCAACTAATCCTTAAAAACTTTCCACCTGACTGTGGGGAAATTTTCATAGATGGTCGCAATTTGAAGGACTATACACGGGAAGAACTTCTTAAGATCATCGGATGCGCCCCTCAAAATGTACAGTTGTTCTCAGGTTCGATTTCAGAAAACCTGCGTTTTGGCAATGAATATGCCACCCTCGACCAAATGGATTGGGCATGTGACTTAGCACACATAAAGGATTTCATTGCAAAACAGCCTCAACAATATGAGACGCAACTAACGCAAGGGGGCAACAATCTTTCTGGTGGTCAACGGCAAAGAATCGCTCTCGCAAGGACTCTGCTAAAAGCGAGTCCGCTTCTCATCTTGGACGATTGTCTGAATGGACTCGACGCACAAACTGAAGCGAAAATCATGCACGCAATCCAAAAGCTCCAATGCTCGAAAATCATCATTTCGCAAAGAATCCAAATGGTAAGGCAATGCGACAAAATCCTTATTTTGGAAAAGGGAGAAGTGGCCGGACTCGGCTCCCATGAGGAGTTGATGAGAAATAATGTAATTTACCAAGAGATACACAAATCACAAAAAGAGTAATCCATGGAAGGAAAGGGTCTGGGACATATCAGTAATCAGAATCGGCTGGGAAGCAGAATCTCCTCCGGCTCTACCCTTTCACGACTGTTTGCCTACTACCGGAAAGATGGGTGGGTGCTACTGCTGATTTTCCTTGTCTGCTGTTTCGGGACTGTCTGCGCTCTGTCTGCCCCCTACGTTTTAGGAGTGGCGATTGATTACTGCGTGGAGATATACACTACCGAAAACTCCGCAATGGATTTTGAGAAGCTCACCCAACTGCTCCTCTATTTCTTATTGGCAAATATGGTCTCTGCATTTTGCATCTTGACACAAGAGTTTCTGATGAAAAAAATCACCTTCAAAGTCATAAGAAATCTACGTTCTGAACTTTTCCAAAAGTTCCTTTCATTAAAACTGAAAAACATCCATAAGAATAAAAGAGGGGAATTACTCTCCAACTTCATCAACGACACTGACCTGATAAAAACCGCACTGGGAACGTCCCTCATCAACCTCTTCAGTAGCCTGACAATGCTCATCGGCTCGCTCATCATCATGCTCTACCATCATGTCTCGCTCACACTAATAGCCTGCACGACCATCCCTCTCACATTGATTCTCAGCCGCTACATCATTCGCCACACTCGCAAATATTTCACAATTCAGCAGGATGCCCTCGCCGACCTCAACGGAATGGTCGAAGAGGATATTTGTGGCATGAGGACCATCCAAACTTTCGGACAAGAGAAAAACCGCCTCAACCGGTTCGACCAACTGAACGAAAAGGTGAGGAAAAGTGGAGAAAAAGCGCAGATATACAGTGGTATACTCATGCCACTCCTACGTATTTTAGACAATCTCTGCTTCCTTTTCGTAACGGTATATGGCGCACTTCTCGCAAGCAGAGGAGCAATCTCCGTAGGAATGATTCAGACCTTTTTGTTATACACGAGAAATTTCCAACGCCCCGTAAACGCCATCGCCACCCAAATCAACCAAATACAATCTGCACTGGCTGGTGCAAGTCGAATATTTGAACTATTAGACAATCCGGAAACCGAAGAAACGTATGCCTCAACTCTTCCTGACAACACCACCCCAATCGCATTTCGCCACGGCCCTAAAATAGAGTTTTGTAATGTCTCTTTTAAATATTCAAAAGAGTCTCCTGTCCTCAACAACATATCTTTTGAAATCAATGAAAATGAGACGGTCGCCTTGGTAGGGGCAACGGGTGCGGGGAAAAGTACAATTGTAGACCTGCTGGCTCGATTCATCGAACCTGATAGCGGGTGCATCAAAATAGATGACAAGGAGACCCAAACCATTCCTCTCCCTCATCTACGTTCTCTTATGAGCATTGTATTGCAAGAGTCTTTCCTATTCTCAGAAAGCATCGGATATAACATCGGATATGGGAAAAGTACTGCCAAACAATCGGAAATCGCCCATGTCGCACAATTAGCAAATATCGAAGACTTCATCGAAAAACAACCCAACCGCTACGACCAAATACTGAATCGACAAGAGCTGGGCATCAGTCACGGACAAAAACAGCTGGTCACAATTGCAAGGGCATTGCTTACGGAGTCGCCCATCCTCATATTAGACGAGGCGACGAGCAGTATTGACAGTCGAACTGAATCTCTCATTCAGCAAGCGATAAACAAATTAACACAAAACAAGACCTGCCTCATCATCGCCCATCGTCTCTCCACCATCAAGCAAGCTGACAAAATCATAGTTTTGCATAATGGGAATATCGTAGAGAGCGGTAAACATGAGGAATTATTTGCAAGAAAAGGAAAATATTGGGAAATTTGCACCAATAAGAAACCATAAAAGTTTAAGTCATGATAAAAAAATCGCTTCTATTTTTCTCTTCGGCACTGTTCTGCTGCGGACTATCATCTGCTATCACGCCCAATCCGCTAATGAGTAGAGGTTTGAAGGCTTACACGTCGGATGGAGAAAACTCCTACATCACAGACGGTACACTAACCGGATGGAAACGCTGCACTTCTAAAGAGATTGCCCTCAATGTGGGAAGTGGGGCTGAAAAACTGCTCGTCACTTGGGAGTCTTGCGGCGACTATGCGTGGGCAACAAATTTCACTACCGGATGTTCCCACAGCGGCACACCTCTAAAAAACTTCATAATCAAAACATCGGCAAACTCCACCAACGGGTTTGACGGAGATTGGGAGAGTGTCGCAACCATCGAAAACAACCCTGTCATGGCTCGCGGCATCTTCATCGACTTTCAGGGACAGTCATGGGTCAAGTTCATCAGCGAAGAAGAGGTTGGTGAGATTCTTGAAATCGAGGTTTTCGATATGACGCAAGGGGGAGACGACACTTGGTTCTTCATGGGGACAAGCATTAGTCAGATGGGGATGAAACAACAAAATACGGACACAACCACAGCCGACCTCATCCATGCGAGATTTCCTAATTTCACCCCCGCCATGCTGCGTGGCGGAATCGGCTGTATCAACAGCACAGAGGTGGTCGCTCATCTTTCAGACTATCTCAAATATGCTGGCAATGTGAAATATTGGGCAATCGAAATGGGTACTAACGACGCATGGGGTGGCGGCGACTGGAACTTGAACACTTTCAAAAACAACCTGCAAACTATCATCGACTCTGCAAAAAGCAATGGTATCGAACCAATTTTAGCCCGCATCATCGCAACGGACGAAACTAAAGCCGGCTGGCAGGTGAATGAGAAATTCCTCCAAGTCATCGACGAACTGACAGAGAGCAACGGACTCCACAAAGGCCCTGATTTTTACAATCACTTCCTCGCCCACCCCGAACTGATCGCCAGCGATGGTGTCCATCCCAACGGAGAGACAGGTGGTGGGCAGGCCATGCACCACTTATGGGCAGAGGCATTATCTCCTCTATACATGCAATCGGAGGGAGATGGAACACAAAACAGAGAGGTACAAAAATCCCTCAACACTTCCATTCCACAAATCTTTCTTCAAAATAAGATAATGAAAATCATAGGATTAGAGGAAGAATCAACAAGCATTGATATTTACAATGCAGCTGGATGCCTGATGGAACATCAGCAAACATCATCCACATCCTTCGAGAAAGAATTAACCGTTCCCAATGGAACTTATATTGTAGTGGTAAAAACAGCCCGTTGCAGTTTCTCCTCCAAATTGGTCATTGCGGATTAGTCTGATAGAATCATCACTTTAAAAGACCATAAAAAAGAGGGCTGCCCAACGGACAGTCCTCTCTTGTTTTTCTCAAATCATTTTCGAGTCAATATCGCAGGTAATTCATTAGGCGATCCATCCTCATTCACAATAGGGAAATCACCCTTATAGCACCAGTGGCAATTTGCGATATTATATTCGCGGAATATTGCGGTCATATCCTCATACCAACGAAGGCGAACCTGCTCATCTACAAAGTAAGGATAAGCACCCCACTCTCCGCAGAACAACTGCAAACCAAGTGAGTCTGCCATATCTATGGCAAGTTTCATCTTCTGATACATGATCTCTTTAGAAAACTCTTCGTTCATCGCTCTCAACATAAGGGGCAACTCTCCATCATATTTGGCAAAAACAGAGGTGTCTTCGATTACCCTTCCCGGATAAGAGACCTTACCATCATAATCTTTGTAGGCTGTCCATGGCGCACGATAGTGTGTAACCAAATGTGGTTCGTAGAAATGGAAGCTCAAAATGATGTTCTTATCATTTTCCGGCACTCTCAAAGAATCGAAAGTATAAGGGATCTGCCATTTGTTGGAACCTACCACAAGATTACGATCTTTTTCGGTCTCACGAATAGCAGAAACCACCTTTGCCACGAAATTATTCCAATCTTCTGCTTTTGGAGCAACAGGTTCGTTTAGAATCTCGTATGCCACCTTGTCTGTTGGGTATTTAGACAAATCTTTTTGCAAATCTCTCCAGATGTCGCAGATCTTATCCTGTTCCTTCATATCCGTAAACAAAGTGTTCGGACGGTCATTTTCTGAATTAAAATGGAAAGAACGCACAACATGAAGATCCACTACAACACTCAAATCGTTCTCCAACGCCCATCCTATAGCATTGTTCAATAGGCGGAAACCCTCTTCATCACGGTTCATATTCTCATCATAGACGTGCATTTCGTCAACCGGAATACGGACGAAATCAAACCCCATCGCAGCAATCGAATCGAAATCCTTCTTTGTGATTTGTGAAGAACGTTCTTCTCCTCTCTTATCTGATTGAGAGAGCCAATGACTTACGTTCACTCCATTTTTCAACTTCATTCCCAAAGAACCTTCACACTCCTTAACAGGTTGAGCCTCACTGTTCGCCTCTCCCTGAGTCTTATTTCCTGAGCAGCTCACAAAAGCCCCCAACATCAAAAGACTAAACACATAAGAAAAAATTTTCCTCATAAAAACATTTTTTTGAAATTAATATTCTCGTTAAATGCAAATAGCGATTGCAATTTAGCGCATTTTTTTGAATATTCAAATATCGAATAACAAAAAAAGACCACTCTTCAAACGAAGAATGGCCATTTTCCCACAACTTCATAAAATCACATTTTACAAAGTCGCCATAACATATCCGGTCTTACCCTACTTTAGAGCCATTTGCCACCTTTTTAGAAGGAGAAATGACTACCAATTTTCCATCGCTATTCACTGCCGACAGAATCATTCCCTGACTCTCCACACCTTTCAATTTACGAGGGGGGAAATTAGCAATGAAGCAAACCTGCAATCCGACCAACTCCTCTGGCTCGTAAGATTGTGCGATACCGGAAACTATTGTGCGGCCACCCATACCGTCATCAATCTTGAACTGCAAAAGCTTGTCTGCCTTAGGCACTTTCTGACATTCCAAAATCGTACCACAACGAATGTCCAATTTCGCAAAATCATCAATCGTACACTCAGAAGAGATTGCCTCTGGCTTCCACTCAGCAGCCTCGTTTGCTTTTTTCATTTCCAAAAGTCGTTGAACCTGCGCATCGACTTCCGCATCCTCTATCTTCGTGAACAACAACTCTACCGCCCCCAAAGAAGTACCTTCCGCCAAAAGGTCTGTGCGACCCAAATCATTCCAATTGAATGTCTGAAGGTTCAACATATCTCTGAGTTTCTTCGATGAAAACGGCAAAAATGGTTCAAATGCGATAGCCAGATTGGCTGCGATTTGAAGGCTCAAATGTAGGATGGTGGCAGTGCGAGACAAATCAGTCTTAGCAAGTTTCCATGGTTCGGTCTCCGCCAAATACTTATTTCCGATACGGGCCAAATTCATCGCCTCTTTCTGAGCATCACGGAACTTGAAATTATCAAGCAGACCCTCCAATTTCGATTTCACATCCACAAACTCTGCGATGGTCTCCTTGTCATAATCAGACATCTCGCCCAACGCCGGCACTTTCCCGTCGAAATATTTTTGCGTAAGCACCAACGCACGATTCACGAAATTACCGTAAATGGCAACCAACTCACTGTTATTGCGGGTCTGGAAATCCTTCCATGTAAAATCATTATCCTTTGTCTCTGGCGCATTGGCTGTCAACACATATCTCAAAGTGTCTTGCTTACCCGGGAAATCCACCAAGTACTCATTCAACCAAACCGCATAGTTACGGGAAGTGGAGATTTTATCACCCTCCAAATTCAAAAACTCATTGCTTGGGACATTGTCTGGCAAAATGAAAGAACCCTCCGCCTTCAACATAGAAGGGAATACGATACAGTGGAACACGATGTTATCCTTTCCGATGAAATGCACCAAACGGGTCTCAGGGTCTTTCCACCACTGCTCCCAGTTGCCAAACTTCTCCGGGTTCTTCTCGCACATCTCAATAGTGTTGCTGATATAGCCGATAGGCGCATCAAACCAAACATACAACACCTTTCCTTCCGCACCTTCCACTGGCACTGGAATACCCCAATCCAAATCACGGCTCACCGCACGAGGCTGCAAACCAGTATCGAGCCAACTCTTACATTGTCCGTAGACATTCGGACGCCACTCTTTATGGTCTGATAAAATCCATTTCGACAACCATTCCTCATGTTGGTCAAGCGGCAAATACCAGTGTTTCGTACTGCGAAGTACTGGTTTCGCTCCCGACAACTTGCTGACAGGATTAATTAGTTCCTCAGGAGAAAGAGAAGTTCCACAAGTCTCGCATTGATCCCCGTAAGCCTGAGCATGACAGCGAGGACATTCACCTACGATATAGCGGTCTGCCAAAAAGGTCTTAGCCTCCTCGTCATAGTAATGTTCAGAGGTCTTTTCTATAAACTCCTTCTTATCGTATAACTTACGGAAGAAATCAGAAGCAAATTGATGATGCGTCTTAGATGTAGTCCTCGAATAGACATCAAAAGAGATTCCAAACTCCTCGAAAGAGTCCTTGATAATCTTATGATAGCGGTCTACCACATCCTGCGGAGTGACCCCCTCCTTTTTCGCACGGATAGTAACCGGCACACCATGTTCATCAGAACCACCGATAAAAACCACATCCTCGCCCTTCAAACGAAGGTAGCGCACATATATATCTGCTGGAACATAAACACCGGCTAAGTGACCAATGTGAACCGGCCCGTTCGCATAAGGCAACGCCGAAGTGACCGTAGTTCTCTTAAACTTTTTAACAGTCATACTTTAATTTTATAATTAAATTGGTTCAACAATCAAGGCTCTTTGAAAAGCCAACTGCAAAGTTACGAATTTTCAAGTTATGATTTAAAATCAACCCCTATAAATTGCGATATTAATTTAACCTTAATAAATAAAAGACCTTTTAAAGGGCATCCCGCCCTAATTTATAAACGTTATCTATAAAAAATCCCTCCATGACCACACACCCAAAATCGCCCTGATTTCGTATCCCAATACAAAAAGAAAACAATTATGTTTTTTTTACAAAAAAAGACGACATGACTTAATAAAAACTAAACGAACAGGATATAACTTTGAACCAAGCAGAAGAGGTAAACAAGTTCTCTCGACTGCCGCGCAACTACTGAACTTGTTAATCAAATAGTGTAAGGTATGCTACAAAACCAGTTAGCAAACGTCGGCGACAAAATGTTCGACAATGATACTGCAAAGATCGTTAGGAAACATTCCTTTTGGGCGGCAATCATGACATTCCTCCCCTTAGCTGGATTTGAATTGATTCCTTTCGTCATCATATTATGGCACATGTATTCCAAACTAAGCGAACGTGCCAAACAAAGTTTGGACTTCGGGAATATTATCATTGCGATGATTGTAAACATCGTAGTTAATCTCATAATGAGTTTCATCGGAATGATTCCGGTCATAGGCTGGTTAGGTAATTCATTCATAACCTATCTTCAGTTCTATTTGTCAGGCAAATTTTATATTGAAACAATAAAAAATAAATAACCATGAGTAAAAATTTATTATCTATAACGACCGCAGGAGGTGCGGTCATCGCTGCAGCGGGTGCTCCAGCAGTTATCATAGCGGTAGGCGTAGGTACAGCCGCAGTAGCGGCATCTGTAGCCTATGCAAATTCAAGAGGGAAAGCTTTGAACAGTGACTCATCTCAAAAGAAACTTCCTTTTTAGAAGGGTGGAGAATCCTGTATTTTTCATTGCTTTCTCTTCATACTAAAATAATGTTAAACTTTTAAATTTTACGACTATGAGTAATATATTGCCATACTTGTTCATCAAAGGGATACAAATGGTCATCAACGCCATCACTGGTAACGACAATGACGATTTCAACGTAGACGACGACATTGAATTGGACTAAATTGATTTTCTACAGTTGATTAGTATCCTCCGGAGGTTCTAATAACGCAGGAGAAACGACAAATGTATCTTTTAGTTATGAAAACCTCCCTTCATTTCCACAAATTCAGTTTCAACCTTTAAAATCAATGTATTATGGGAAAAGAATCACAATTAGAACACGACATGAAGCTCTACGCTAATGAAGTTGTTTCAAAAGGGGATGTAAAAGCCGCCTTGAAATTACTATCCGAAGCAACTGGAGGAATTGCAGTTTTTGGAATAGCAGCATACGCTTTAACAGTGTGGATTCCCGGATTTGGAATTCCTGTTTCGAGCGGAATCGCATATATGGTTTTAAAAAACATCGGTTCCGTATATGCAAATCTCCCAGCGGAAGATAGAAAATTGGTTGCAAAATGTGCGAATTTTTTTCATAGACTGTTATGATGCAATAGATTTTATCGTTGCAACTAAGTATAAGGGTGGATAATCTGTCCTAATAAAAGCTGCAAATGCTGGAGCAATGAGTATTGCAAAAGAATCGGGAGCTTCACTTCAATCATTAAATGAAATGGCTCGTATTCTTAAAAAGCAAAGAAAATTAACCGAGGAGTTTAATGTTATTAAAAATCACAATAATTATGGAAGATTTTAAACATATTGACGAATTAGAGTTTATTAAATATGATGGTGCTTTAAAATTAAATGACGAATTAGAAGGAGTTAGATATGGTGGTCTATATAAATTAAAACTACCTACGGAACAAGAACGAGAGAAAATCCAACTTCTAATTTCTTCAGATCTAGCACAGAAGCATCTATGGGAAGAAACAGGAGAAACTTATACAGGATTTTCTGCAAAACAACAAGAAGATTATGACTGGTTCTTAGATAGGAAGAAAACATCAAATGGCTGTTTCCTAATAAAAGATAAAAATATTTTGTATAAAGCAAATTCATTTGAAGAAACAATATTCCATGCATTGAGTATTCTTAACCTTTCAGTAGGGGATTTTTTAATAATTACAATTCAAAAAGATAGTTATAAATAGCATTAAAGATGATTATTCCGTTCAACAACAAAACTAAGTCTTTTAGAAGTATTATCACAATTATTAATCCAATAAAACCTCATCTAAAAATTGAGATAGAAGCATTGTGGGATACTGGTGCAGTGACATCGACAGTTCCTGAATATTATGCAAAATTACTGCAATTGCAAAGTATAGGAGGTGTATTAACAAAGGGGAATAATGGTGCCTGTTATCAAAATAGATATTTTGCAAATTTTGAATTAGATGGGCAAGAAATCACAATATACCCCAATAGCAATAATTTAGACTTTGCATTAATTGGAATGGATATAATTAGTAAGGGGGAGACGTGTATTAAGAAGAATAACAATGGAATTTTAACGATGTATTTTGATTTTGTATAAAAACAGAAATCTTTTTACAAGCCTAAAATGTATAATTCCGTTCTTTTTTGACAGCCAGCCACACGCAACTTAAACATTTTAAATCCTAATAATCATGTGTTTTTTCAAAAAAATCCTATTAATAAGTTTACTTTTCTCTACAATTTTTTTTCTAAATTGTACCCAAAAACCAGAAAAAGAAGACAACGAAATAATTGCAGACCTCATCATGGAGTATGCAAGGAAGAATGTTGCGGATTTTGCCTCATTTGAGATTATCGAAATATCACAATGGGATAGTGTTCACACAGAAATGGCCGATGATAAAAAAATAGTAGAATGTGTGCTTGCTCATGAGTCTCGCATGTCGGACATAGAAGACATAAAAGAATCAATCCAGAAGTGCGACGAGTATATAAGCAACCTTGAACCGCTTATTGTTGAAGCCCAAAACAAAGTGTCCAACACTACAGATACCAGAAGTTATGAAATAGCCCAAAGAGAATTACACGAAGTAATGGCCTACGAAAAAGAAGCGAAAAAATTAAAACAGGAAAATGAGCTAAACATAATGGAAAGACAAAATTTTGAAATAACATTAAAAGAATCGGGGAAGAAAGTTTTTGAAGAATGGGAAAAGCAATACATCGGAAAAAAAGTAGAGCTGAGGTTTCGCTATAAGAACAGAAGAGGAAGAATGGAAATAGGGACCTGTGATGTGTTGTGCAATGATAGTTTAACAGAGATTATCAGTGTCAAAGACACAATAGAGAGACACTCTAAAGATGGTATAAAAATACTCATTGACAATTATAGGTCATTTTGCTACAAATAATTGGCGCACAAAATATATAACGTAACCATACAAAAGGGATAAGCGGCAAACACTATTTTCCAAGGAGCAATCTTTTTCATTTTCAGAAGGAAGGCAAAACCCCTTCCTTCTTTCATTTTACATACTTGAAATATTTATCCAACACATGAAGTGAAATCAGTCTTTCTCTCTCTTCATCTCTAAACTGATCTACGTAGGCATGAGCGTTGCGGATAATCTCCTCTGCCTCCTCAGGGTGCTGAATGTAATAATTCAACCGTTCCTCCACATCCGAAAAATCTGGCTTTACCTCGATATAGTGATAATTGGGAATCAAACGACCCTCCATAAACCATGTTTCATAAGTGGGACGAGGCATCACCGCCACCGAATTGGAGGACATCACCCATTTCAGATTGCTCGCCACATCGTTCCCCTCTATCGCCATGATGAATTTATAATCCAAATGTTCTTTTATCGTTTTTTTTTCAGTCTTCCATTCTGCTCTTGCCCGTTTGCCAATATCGCCTAAATCAAACATCGGATGACCAAAGTAGCGTTCCATAAACAGTTCTCTACCCTCCTTCCCTGCAACCTTTCCTCGAAATATCGCCATGTTTTTCTTTTCGGAAAAAGACTTCTCGTCATCCACAAATATATAGTGGCGCACCTTGTTCAGTTTCATCAACACAGAGTTTTGGTTGTCGCCAGCAATGGGGCGACTTTTCAAAATAGAAGGAGCATCCGGAATGTAGGTAATATCACCGGGCAGGAAACTCCACCGCAGCGAAGGCTCAAACCATCGGGTAAATTCATAAGTGTCAAAAAAGTAAACTTTCTTACTACCTAACTTGTGTTCTGATAATGTCGGACAGTCCGCCGGCAACTCCTGAACCGAGGAAAGTTTATTATAGTAGGCAATACGCTCCTTCATGTATTCCCAATCACTCCGCGACTCGCACGCCCGCAAAGTATCAACCCTCTTTTTTCTGTAGAGGGAAGAGGGTATCAACAAACTTAAATAGTTTTTCGCGAAATAGAGGAACTTTGAATTTTTCCCACTTTTCAACTTGTATAAAAGTTTACTCATGATTTTACTTCTATTTTTTGCAAAGGTAAAAATTTCCCTCCAATTCAGAAATCTGAAACTGGCAATAAAAAAATCGGGTACGAAATACGCACCCGACCCAATTTAAATTGAAACAATGTGATTACTTGAAATATCTGTTGAATAGACCTTCAAATCCCTTTCCGTGACGAGCCTCGTCCTTCGCCATTTCATGGACTGTATCGTGGATAGCATCCAAATTCAACTCCTTAGCTCGCTTTGCAATGCGCATCTTATCTTCACACGCTCCAGACTCTGCATTTTTACGTTTTTCCAAGTTGGTCTTAGTATCCCAAACCACGTCGCCAAGAAGTTCAGCGAACTTTGCTGCATGCTCAGCCTCTTCCCATGCATATCTTTTGAAAGCCTCCGCAATCTCAGGGTATCCCTCACGGTCTGCCTGACGACTCATTGCAAGGTACATTCCGACTTCAGTACACTCACCCATGAAGTGCGCATTCAAATCTTTTATCATTTCATCGTCACATCCCTTTGCTACTCCGATAACATGCTCAGTCACGAAAGTCAACGCTGCACTCTCATCAAGAGCCTTAAACTTAGAAGCAGGAACTTTACATTGAGGACACTTTTCTGGAGCGGCATCACCCTCGTGAACATATCCGCATACTGTACAAATGAATTTAGCCATAATCTTAAATTTTATAATTTTACATTCTTATTAATTTCTTTTATTTTCCAAACAAGTTTTACAATAACCTTTATAATAGACTTGCGTCTCTGTTATCTTAAAACCATCTACTTCCGATTTTTGTGCATCCTCCAACGCTTCAATCTGATGGGGGAAGAAATCGTGAACCGCACCACATTCAAGACAGATGAAATGCGCATGTAAAGAAGTATCTCCATCAAACCGCAAATTCTTCTCCTCAATGTTCAAACCCAACGCTGCACCATACTCAACAAATAGTTTCATCGTATTATAAACCGTCGTTTTTGAAAGTGTCGGCATGGTAGGCTGAAGCGCAGAAAAAATCTCATCTGCTGTCGGATGTGTCCTGTGATTCAACAAGTAATCCATGATCGCAATCCGTTGAACCGATGGCTTAATACCGTATTTTCTTAGATGCTCTGCTACCATAATTTACAATTTTTATAAATCTGTATTCATTACAAATTTAATTTCAATGCAAATATACAATCAATATTTTTATCTGCAAATTTTTGAAGGATTTTTTTTAGAAAAACAAAAATCATATTCCATAAAGCACTAAGAATCAAGAATATATTTTTTTAAAAAATTTAAAACCTCATACAATATTGGTCTCATTTGAAAAAAACTTTATATTTACCAATAAAAATTTTTAATAATATGGCAACAATAAATGTATATGAACAGTATTTTAAGGCTGAACTGACAGCCAACGGTGTTGAAAGGAAAGGAGTTCTCGTAATGCTTATCTCAACGTCTGAAGAGGGACAAATTCGGTATGAAGCGGCAGCCACTTTTTTTCCACACAATGATGAAACTGATTTTGCGATTTCATACGATGCTTATTTCTCAAAAGTTCTCTACGAAGCGAAAGGAAGACGATCTAAAAAAAGAGAAAAGAATCTTCTCGACGAACTGCAAAGCGTCATCAACCAACTTGCTGAAGAGGCGGGCGGAAGAGTCTTCTGGGAGAAACCTTTACGGGAAGCTCGTTGGGGCTGATTAGGCATCTTCAAACCAAGTGAGCAACCCTCTTAATCGTCTCATCCGATTTTGCAGAAGGTGCTAAAATATTTTTTTAACATAAACATCTAAAATAATATTAGTCCACCCCACTGCAAATATTTTTTTTCTATCTTTGCGCCGTAAAAAAATTTAGCAAAAGAATTTTATCACCAAAAGAATTTTTATCACCAAAAGAATTTTATCACATTTATAATTCATTCAATATGAAGCAAGATATGTTAGTCATTTTGGATTTGGGAAGCCACGAAAACACAGTGCTTGCCAGAGCCATCCGTGCATTGGGTGTTTATAGCGAGATCCACCCGCACGACATTACAGTTGAAGAACTGAAAGCGTTGCCAAACGTAAAAGGTATCATCATCAACGGAGGCCCAAACAATATTATCGACGGTGTGGCGATTGATGTCAACCCTGAAATTTATAACGCAGGTTTTCCTGTTATCGCAGCCGGACACGACAAAGCTTTGTGCGAAGTTAAGTTGCCTCAATTCACAGATGATGAAGAGGCTATAAAAGCGGCGGTTAAATCATTTATTTTCGACACTTGCAAAGCTGAGGCCAACTGGAACATGAAGAATTTCGTGAACGACCAGATTGAGCTTATCAGAAAGCAAGTTGGCGACAAAAAAGTGTTATTGGCGTTGAGTGGCGGTGTAGACAGTTCTGTTGTGGCTGCATTGTTGTTGAAAGCTATCGGGAATAACTTGGTGTGCGTGCACGTCAATCATGGTTTGATGAGAAAAGGCGAGTCTGAAAATGTGATAGAAATCTTTAAAAACCAATTAAACGCCAATCTCATATACGTTGATGCAACAGACCGTTTCTTAGGCAAATTGGAAGGAGTGGAAGATCCAGAAAAGAAACGTAAGATTATCGGTGCCGAGTTCATCCGTGTATTCGAGGAAGAGGCTCGCAAGCTTGACGGAATTGACTTCTTGGGGCAAGGAACTATCTATCCGGACATTGTAGAGAGCGGAACAAAGACCGCTAAGATGGTTAAGTCGCACCACAATGTGGGTGGTTTGCCAGAAGACTTGCAGTTCGAGTTGGTTGAACCTCTTTTGCAGTTGTTCAAGGACGAAGTTCGTGCATGTGGTGTTGAATTAGGTTTGCCATACGAAATGGTATACCGCCAGCCGTTCCCAGGACCGGGCTTAGGTGTACGTTGTTTGGGTGCGATCACGCGCGACCGTCTGGAGGCAGTTCGTGAGTCGGACGCAATCTTGAGAGAGGAGTTCCAGCTGGCTGGTTTGGACAAGAAGGTTTGGCAATATTTTACAGTTGTGCCAGACTTCAAGTCGGTAGGTGTGAGGGATAACGCACGCTCATACGATTGGCCAGTAATCATTCGCGCGGTAAACACTATCGACGCAATGACAGCCTCTATCGAACACATCGACTGGGCAATATTGGACAAAATCACTAAGCGTATCCTAACAGAAGTGAAGAACGTAAATCGTGTTTGCTACGATATGAGTCCGAAACCAAGCGCAACGATCGAGTGGGAGTAAGATTATAATCTATACGATGAAGGTGCAATGGTGTTTTCGCTGTTGCACCTTTTTGTTTTACCCTCCAATTTGGGGTGTATTATGTCTTTATTGGGGATTATTACTGTCCGCTAAAAGTTTAAAAAAGAAAAAAGATCAGCGCTGATTCCATAAAAGGTTTCAGCCCTTTTAGGTTATTTTTGTATTTGCAAAACAACCAAATAACCATGAGCAAAAATAGTATTTTTTTTCGGACAGCCGATATTTAGGGCGAAACTTAACCATACACAGAATAACGTAAGTTATTGTATATAAAATAGTTATTAAACTGATTTATTGTTTAGCGGACAGTAATAAATATTTTTCAGAAAGGAACGGTTTTGTGCGATTTTTTTTACCTTTGCCACATCG
>CALFTM010000064.1 GCA_937916355.1 uncultured Bacteroidales bacterium | reverse complement strand
TAATTTATTTCCACTTATGGAAAGAGAAAAATTATTGCTTCCAGCATTAGTGAATATCTGTAGAAATGCTGTAACACAGAAAGATTTTGACAACATCAATGATATAAATATTGAATTGTCATTAGTATGTACTTCTCAAAATGATGCTTATAATGTGATAAAGCAATTAGTAGAAAATCAATAAATTTATTTAATATTCAAAATTAATTAATTATGAGCGGTCAAAATTTATGTAAGGATAGTTTTATAGGGGATTATCCAATAGTTAACTGTCAATATTATGGGAATTTTCAGGAGATTGAAGAGTTGAAAGTTGCTTCTGAACTTGATTTGGCAATTGATGAACAAGATAAGAGTATAATTTTAGTAAAAAGTAGTACGTCTCCAATTGGAGAATTGCAGGTCTCAGATGTAGATAAAAATAAACTTTTACCATATCTTAAACAAGGTTGGAATGAAATTTATATTTGTAAGTTAAATCAAAACTGCAAAGATGCGAAATTGAATGAACGATTAAGGGTTTCTATTTGGGTAAAAAAAACAATAACAAGAAACAATAGTAGCAGGAGAGAAAAAAATAAAGACTGCAGATGTAAGTTGTCCTCAAAAAGAAGAAGTATAAGGGGTAATAAATAAATTTTTTCACAAATATAATATGTCCTGCTAACAAGCAAGTAGAATAATAAATATTTTTATAAAAAAAGCGTGCAAGAGCTTCGGTAGAAGATTTCTTGCACGCTTTTTTTGTTTTATTTTACAGGGTAGAACAAAATGTGATATGTTCCGCCGTCTTCGTACATTTCTTTGACGAAATATTTGTCTTGGTTTTGTTTTATTGTTTCTATTAGGCTTTCGGTGTTGTAAACACTGCGTTCAAAGGAGTTTTGAGGGCGTGTTTCTTTTGGAGTTTTCCAGTTTGGTTTCTTAACGATTATTTTACCCTTCTTGTCTTTTAATTCGCTTGCGTCGTATTTTTTAGGTTGTGATATTTTGTCTCCTTTGCTCAATACAACAAATTCTTGATTGTTTTCTTTGTTATTCAAATCTACGTTTTTTTCAACGTATTTTGTTCCTTCTGCAGTTTCTGTCTTTACAAGCTTTTGCGAAAATGCAACGGTTGTTAAAAACATTGTTGCAACAAATAAGGTTACTTTTTTCATAATCTATAATTTTTAGTTTTTAGATCGCAAAAGTAAAAAAAAACAACAACCTACCAAATGTTTAGCATTGTTTTTTTATTTCTTTGTTTTATTTTTTTAAATCAAAGAAATAATTTTTTAAAACAAAGAAATAATTTGAAAAATGAATGCTTTTTTCTGAAGATTTACTGAAAAATTGTATCTTTGCATAATTATTGAGTTTTTAGATAAAGAAGAAATGAAGAAAGAATTTGATGTAGAATCTATAACTCGTGATCATATAAATTTAGAACGTATGATTGCAAGCAAGAATAAAAAACTTCTTCGTTGCATACCAAAGTTTGTGATGAGATGGTTTAAAAAACTCTTGCATTTAGATAGAATTAACGAAGAAATATATAAACAACGTCATTTAGATGGACCACAATTTGCAAAGTATGTTGTGGAAGATTATTTGAAAGTAAAGATTGAGATTGTAAATCCTGAGAATATACCTTACACTTCTCGTAGTTTACTTGTTGCAAATCACCCAATAGGAAGCATAGACGGCATGGCGTTGATAGATATTGTAGGAGAAAAACGTTCAGATATTCTTTTCCCCGTCAATGATATGCTTTGTGCTTTGCCAAACTTTCGAGATGTATTTGTTCCTATAAATAAATATGGTAAAAACTCTTCAAACCACGATGTTTTGAATGATGCCTTTCGTTCAGATAGTTGTGTAATGTTTTTCCCCGCAGGAACAGAATCGAAAATCATTGATGGCAAGTTTCAAGACTTTCCTTGGAAAAAAACTTTCGTTAAAAAAGCAATAGAATTTCAAAGAGAAGTTGTACCTGTTTACATAGAGGGTAAAAATTCTAAACGTTTTTATAGATTATCGGCAATCAGACGTTTCTTTGGAATGAAATTTGATTTGGAAATGATACTTTTGCCAGATGAGATGTTTAAGTATAGTGGCAAAACAATAAAGATTACGTTTGGTAAGCCAATAAAATGGGAAACATTTACAAAAGAACGCTCTCATAAAGAATGGGCAGCAGTTGTTAGAAATCACGTTTATGATTTAAAAGACAATCCACAAAAAGAATTAGTAATAGAATAAAATAGATAAAACTATGACAGCGATAGATACTTCTTATGTAATAGCACCTATTGATAAGGAAATTTTGAAAAAAGAGTTGGAAATAGCAACTTTTATGAAGAAAACCAACTATGGTTCAAAGGAAATCTACACTACAAATTCACATCGAACTCCAAATATAATGAGAGAGATAGGTAGGTTAAGAGAATTGAGTTTTGGAGCAGAGGGAGGCGGAAGCGGAACAGAGGGTGATATTGATAAATACGACATTGCACCTGAGCCACATTGCTATGAACAACTTTTTGTGTGGGATCCGCAAGAAGAAGAAATAGTTGGAGGATACAGATACATAATAGGAAAGAATATTTTTAAAGAAAGCAATGATGAACTATTAAGTGCAACAGCAGATTTGTTCTCATTTAGCGAACATTTTCTTAAAAACTATCTTGATTGCACAATTGAGTTAGGACGTTCCTTTGTAAGTGTGAATTATCAGCCTACAACAAATTTCAGAAAAGGTATGTACTCCTTAGATAATCTTTGGGACGGACTTGGAGGTTTGGTATTGCTTCACCCAGAAGTAAAATATTTCTTTGGAAAGATTACAATGTATCCTTCAATGAATACAACAGCGAGAGATTACATACTATATTTCTATAAAAAACACTTTCCAGATAACGAAGGCTTAGTGTTTCCAAAAGAAGCCATAGAAATTCAAACTGATTACAATGAATTGGTACGTTTGTTCAATGGAAAAAATTATAAAGAAGATTATCAAATACTTGTAAAAAACGTTAGAGCATTAGGAGAAAGCATCCCTCCATTGGTAAACGCCTATATGAATTTATCATCTACAATGAAAAGTTTTGGAACTTCAATAAATCGTCATTTTAGCGATGTAGAAGAAACAGGAATATTGGTAACGATTGCCGATATTTATGACGAGAAGAAAGAAAGACATATGAAACTTTAATTAAGATGGTAAAAAGTGCAGAATTTGTAAAGAGTAGTTCCGATTATCGTCAATCGCCAAAAGCCGATAGAGCCGAATTTGCTTTTATAGGAAGGAGTAATGTTGGTAAAAGTTCGCTAATTAACGCATTAGTGAACAAAAAAGATTTGGCAAAAACGAGTTCGCAACCTGGAAAGACACAATTGATAAATCATTTCCTAATAGATTCGCAATGGTATTTGGTAGATTTACCAGGATATGGCTATGCGAAAGTTTCAAAGTCGAGTCGTGAGGTTTGGGGTAAGATGATAAGAAACTATATTCTTAAAAGAGAAAACTTATTGAACCTTTACGTTTTGGTAGATTCTCGATTAACACCACAAAAAATAGATATAGAGTTTATAAACTTTTTAGGCGAGAACGCAGTTCCCTTTACAATAGTTTTTACCAAAATAGATAAACAATCAGCAGGTAAAACAGAAGAAAATCTTGAAGTTTACAAGCAAGAACTTTTGAAATATTGGGAAGAACTTCCGAACATAATACTCACTTCGGCAGAAAAAAGAAAAGGGTTAGAAGAATTATTAGATTCAATCAAAAACATAATACCATATTATACAGCCCAATAATAAAAAAATAAGAATATGAAAAGACTAATGATAGCAACAGGGGGTGGAGATTGCCCTGGATTGAATGCAGTTATAAGAGCAATCGTAAAAAGAGCCTCTTTGGAACAGGATTGGGAAGTAATAGGTTGCATAGAGTCCTTTAACGGAGTTTTGCGTGAGCCAACCGAAATCGTAACCTTAGAAGAAGATAATGTAGCTGGTATATTAGTTCAAGGAGGTACAATATTAGGAACAACAAACAAAGGAGGCCCTTTTGCATATCCTGTAAAAGACTCGCAAGGCAATTGGACAACGATAGATGTGAGCGATCAAATGATAAGAAAACTTCAATTCTTGGGAGTAGATGCAGTTATAAATATAGGAGGAGATGGCTCGCAAAGAATATCAAAAGCCTTATACGAAAAAGGTCTTAATATAATAGGTGTTCCTAAGACAATAGACAACGACCTTTCAATGACAGATTTTACTTTCGGCTTTCAAACCGCAGTACAAATAGCAACAGAAAGTGTAGATAAATTAGTAACAACTGCTGCCTCACATAATCGTGTTTTTATCCTTGAAGTAATGGGACGTGATGCTGGTTGGATTGCACTAAATGCAGCAATAGCAGGAGGAGCCGATATTTGTATAATTCCAGAGATACCTTACGACATAGAAAAGATAAAAGCAAAAATAGATACTCGCTATAAAAAGGGTAGAGGCTTTTGTATAATAGTTGTAGCCGAAGGAGCAAAAAATCAAAAAGGCGAACAAATTGGCGAAAAGTCAAAAGAAATTGGAAATAGACACTTTAAATTAGGCGGAATAGGTGAAGTAATAAAATCAGAGTTGCAAGAAGCAGGCGTAACTCACGATATAAGAGTTTCGGTCTTAGGACACTTGCAAAGAGGTGGCACACCAATAGCATACGACAGAGTATTGGCATCGGAATTTGGAGTAAAAGCTTTTGAACTTGCCAAAGCGGGAGAATTTGGTAAAATGGTAGCATATAAACACCCTGAGGTAATATCGGTAACCTTAGAAGAAGCGTTGAAAGAGCCACATTTGGTAAGTCCAGATAGTTTTTTAGTAAAAACAGCAAAAGGATTAGGTATTGCTTTTGGAGACTAAATAAAAAGTAGTATCTTTGCAAACTTTAAAAATTAAGTAATAAAAAAATAAAAACAGACGAAAAATTTATGACACAACAACAAAACAAAGTAAAAGCATGGTTAAGCCAGCTTGTTGATCCAAATGAAAAAATCTTTTCAAAACAATGGTTCATTTCTTATGGTTACATAGTATTTGGAACCTTGTTATTTGTTATTGCAGACGTAATATTTGCAGTGCCTTATCAGTTAGCGCCAGGAGGAGTTTATGGATTAGCAAATGTATTGGCAATTTTGACCGAATCAAAAATTACATGGTTTTTGATATCAATGGAAGTGCCATTGTTAATCATAGGTAGTATAATTCTTGGACCTAAATTCGGCGTAAAGACCATTGTGTCTGTTGCATTAGGTTGGTTGTTTACTTGGTTAATAGAAACATATTATGGATATGCCCCACTAATTCACGTTGGTGAACTTATAACAGATGCAGGCAAAGCAACATTTGATGCACTTCCAATAAAAGAATCAGCATATTTCTTTATGCCAGATTATTTGCTTAACACATTGTTAGCAGGTTTATTGTATGGTATAGGAATTGGAATGATATTCAAGTCAGGAGCAACCTCAGGAGGAAGTGATATTATCTCAATGATAATAAACAAATACACAGGAATATCACTTGGAACAATGGTTATCATTGTAGATGGAATTATCGCATTATCTACATTGTTAATCTCACCAGATTTACGTTTACCTGCATACTCTATTCTTCTTATTATAATCGAAGGAAAGATTATAGATATGGTTGTCGATGGCATAAAAACTTACAAAACCTTATTTATTGTTACAGATAAGTATGATGAGGTAAGAAAAGCTATTATAAATGATTTGAATAGAGGTGGTACATGTATTAATGCTCTTGGAATGTATAAAGGACAAGAAAGAAAAGTAATCTATACAACAGTTACACGTGCAGAATTTGTGAAATTAAAATCTGGAATCCGTGCAATAGATGAAAATGCTTTCATTTCAGTAATGGACAGTAGCGAAGCATTAGGAAAAGGCTTTAAAGAACTTCCTTTAAAATAAGAAAAAAACAATTGAAACAAAAAAGCATCAGTTTAAAACTGATGCTTTTTTTATTTTAGTAGCGGGAACGAGAGTTGAACTCGTGACCTCCGGGTTATGAATCCGACGCTCTAACCAACTGAGCTATCCCGCCATATTTTTGAATTGCGGTGCAAAGATATGTACTTTTTCTTAAACCTCCAAATGAAAAAGAGTCAAATTTGAAAAAGTTTTGGAGGAAATGATTCCCCTAGAGTCAAGAAGCAAGTGCAATATTAAAATATTGTACTTGATGCAACACAAAATTATCAGACCTATTGGAGACTTCGGTCTCTTTTTTTGTATTGCATCATGTTTTCTGAGTCAGCCGATGGTCGCACGTCTAACTTGAATGTGCATCTTTCTCTAATATGAAAATCATATATTTTGTTAGTGTGGTTCTTAATCTCCCTTTGCTTTTTATTTCTTTACATAATTCGATTTTATTTGCAATGTGGATTCGTAGGAATTATTAGGCACTACCTTTCCTACGATTGCATTCACGGCAAAGCATCTGGCAATTTTCTGCAATGGTGCGTCCGCCCTCCTTCCATGGGGTGATATGGTCTGCCTCCATCTGCAACTTTTGATTCTAAACGATTTTTTCTATATCGTTCAACAATCTTATAAGAGAACGACCGATAGCGTAAGCTAAATTCACAGGCACTGCATTTCCTATTTGTTTGTATTGTGAACTCATATTTCCTTTAAACTCCCATTCGTCAGGGAAAGTTTGAATTCGAGCATATTCTCTTACATTTAAAGGTCTAGTTTCCAGTGGGTGGCATCGTTCTGTTTGTTTCATGGCAGGTGCACATGTAAGAGTCAAAGATGGCTCGTCCAACGATAATCTTCGGGCTATTCCAGTTTTACCTCCTTCCAAACCAAAACTACCCTTAAGATACTCTTTTTGTATCTCCAAAGGTAGACTATTCCAATTTCCACCCATAGGAACCATATCCATTATTTCTTTTTTTCTTTGAGGATATTTTTGTCCAATAGAATCAGGAACATCAGTATCATATAATATCCCTTTGTAAAAAGCATCTCTAAGATTAAGGATTCTATGGTATGGAGAAGGCCAACGAAATTCAACCTCACCCGCAATATCATTGCGTATTGCAATAAGGATAAGACGTTCTCGTTTTTGAGGAACTTGATATTTTATTGCTTTCAAAACCCTTGGCTCAATCAGAGTATATCCTAGATCAGAAATTACATCTTTGATAACTTGCAATGTCTGTCCATTTTCATGAGTAAATAGTCCCCTGACATTTTCACCCATAAAAACTTTAGGTTGAATTTCTTTAACAGCCCTTGCCAATTCAAAAAATAAAGTTCCTCTAGCATCTTCAAACCCACGTTTTTCTCCTGCGTATGAAAATGCCTGGCAAGGAAAACCTCCCGAAATGAAATCTACATTGCCCCTATAAGGAGTGAAATCCACGTTATGCACATCACCCTCTATCACATTCCAGTTTGGACGATTCGCTCGTAAGGTTTCACATGCCCAATGATCAAATTCGTTAAGCATGACATGATGAAATCCTGCCTTTTCCATCCCTATTGCAAGGCCGCCTCCTCCGGCAAACAATTCTATTGATGTGTATCGTTTTTTGGGGGTAACATTCAATTCAGATTCCCAATCAGAATTAACCATTTCTTCTATTTCCGGAATTCCCATCAACTGAAAATATGAGAAACCTATACGTCCCAAACTGTCTTGTTCAGGATGTAACTTGCCATTATCAATCCAACTATTAACAGTTCTAAAAGAGACTCCCAATATGTCGGCAAGATTAGTTATGGTGAAAAAATTATCCATCAAAATTTATCAAATCCTTCGTAGGTTTTAAATGCAAGTAAATACAAATTTTTCAAAGTATTTACAGACGAACTATCCAATTCTTTTTGAACAGTATTCTCTATCGATCCTTTACCTGTTTCTGTAATAACATCGTCTAAGATTCTAGGCAATGCCTTGCATAATTTCATAAAGGCGTATTTGTCATCAAAAGCTATTTCATAAAACTTGTCTATGGAAACCCTGAATATACGACTATTGGACATTTTTTGTCCTTTAAAAGTTCCTTCCCATAAGATACATTGCGAACGTTTAGCAATAACTTCAACCAACATACATTTTGCTTTAGAATCATTAGATACCTTATTTAACATAGACAAATAAGTGTCTCGAGATGCCGCCGCATTCATCGTGTTGTGCTTGGTTTTCATTTCAACGAAAATTTTCCGTCGGTTATTTACGACATCAAAGCCCGATGCTGGAACTGTCCAGCCGTTACCTACAAGTTTAAAGATGTTTTGATGAAAATAACCTAACAAGTTTGAATTGGCTTTATCTAGTTGCCTAATACACTCGTCCTCGATTACCTCTTTAATTGTTTTTCCGTAAACTTTTGCGTCAAAAGTGAGTTTAATTGGATCAACTATATTGCTGTTAAATTTCTTTAAATCTATCGAAGTTGAGTATTGTAGTACAGTTTCTTTAACGTAGCCATAAATAGCTTCGTCACTTATAAAACCTAATTTGTATTTCCCTATTGCCATATTTTCAAATTTTAGAAGAATAAGAATTTCAAATTCAAAGGTAAAGAAAAAAAATCACAAACGAAAGGTGCAGGCCTTTCTACTCGCGTTCACGGGAAGCCTAGGAAGAAACCCGCCATACACCATAGTCCAGCCCTCACCCAAAGGTGTGAGCATTATAGAACTCACCTTTTATTTCACACCCCAAAGATAACAAAAATATCATGATAAAAAAAGCGTCTCTGCAGAAGAACCTTGGCCATGTTTTTTTTCTTTTTTTCATTTTCTTCCAACTTCCCAGTCATTTTGTCATCACAGGCAAAAAATAGAAACTTGTGGGAGAATGCGAACAAAAATTCTATGGAAATTCTGCGACTTTAAAACTAAATCAACAAAAAAGAAAGACAAAAAACCATTTTTCATTTGGCAATGTTTTATTTTTTGCCTACCTTTGCACTCGCATAAGCAAAAAAGGATGGTCGGGTAGCTCAGCTGGATAGAGCAACAGCCTTCTAAGCTGTGGGTCAAGGGTTCGAATCCCTTCTCGATCACGAGAGACTGAAAGTCAATATTTAAGATATTGCTTTCGGTCTTTTTCGTTTTAAACTGCGACGCAAATGTGACTTTGCGTATTTTTTTAATTTTTTATTTTCCTTCGTAATATATCTTTTTTTCAAGTTGATTTTTCCGTCAAGTTTGATTACTTTTGTGAAAACAATTATACTGAAAAAAATCATGGGCAAATTATCAAAACTAATCTTCATTGTAGCAATAGTTGCGTCGTCTCCACTGATAGCGCAACAATATGAGACCATTCCGATCTCTCTCGGAATGCGAATCAGTACGCTCCGATACACGGAGGTCGGCATACCGGCAAGAGGTGTAATGCCTGTCTTTAGCGGAAAAGAGATGGGGTTCGTCGACTATTCGGGGGAAGCATTGCTCAGTCCGACCTATGAGAAAGATGCACCAGCCACCTCCTACCAGTTTCATGACGGAAGGATGAAGGTGAAGAAAAATGGCAAATATGGTTTCATCAACGACAAGTTAGAAGAGGTCATTCCCTGTCAATACGATGAAGCCAACGATTTCGCAAACAACTTCGCATCAGTCAAGAAGAATGGCTTTTGGGGAATCATCAACACAAACAATGAGTCCGTCACTCCTTTCGGCTATAAAAAAATATCCCCGTTTGTCAATGGCATGGCAGCGGTGGTAAATGAATCCGACTCCATCGGTTTCCTCAACCAATACGGTTTGATTGCTATTCCATTTTCGTACGACAACATAGGAGAACCTCAATTCAATGCTGATGGTATTTGCAAAATCAGCCAAAATGGAAAATGGTTCTACATCGACAAGCAAGGCAATAACTTGGGTGAGAACGAACAAAAAGCCCTCCAAACTCTCTCGCTCGAGCAAAGCGTCATGCCTCTTTCCTCCATAGACAGCGTGGTAGCCAACAACGCAACAAAGGAGACAAGAATGGAGGCCCGCGTCGACATCCCTGCAGAAATAAAAAAAATCACTGCAAAGAAGTTCTATAAACAGGTAGAAGCACCTTATGAATCAATCGGGGATTTCAAAGATGGTTTTGCGATTGTATGTAGTCAACAAGGGACCAGCAGGAAAAAATATGGAGTGATAAAAATCACAGACGGAATGTTCTCTAAGGAAGGGAAGGAAGTAATCCCTTGCGAATTCGACAACATCGAAGGTCCATTCACTGGGGCGACTGAATATTTCATCGTAGAGAAAGCCAACCAATATGGCGCGTACAAAACAGACGGAACTCTTCTTCTGCCTTGCGAGTATCAATTTATCGGGAAGGAGGGAAGCAAGTTTATCCTTATCGAGAAAAATGACCTTTACGGATTTGCCCATCCTTCGGGGAAAGTGGCTATACCATGCAAATTTATCGATGCACGTCCTTACAACGAACAACACACCTTGGTGGCGCAGCAAAAGAAAGATGAGGTGGTCTGGAACATCATCGACGCAAACGGCAACATTGTCCAAACGCCTGAATACAAAGATGCAGGAACTTTCCAAAACGGGATATGCCCTGTCTTACACAAAGAAAAATGGGGGCTGATCGACCAAAATTTGGAACTAATCGCTTCCAAATTCGACTACACCTTCTCTGACGACAATGAAAAATGGTCGTACGGACGTTCTAAGGTCGGAGACCTTATCGCAGTTTCAAAAGAAGGCAAATTCGGATTTATCAACACAGAAGGGAAAATGATCATCAAGCCTAAATATGACGATGCCTTCTCTTTTGTGTGGGGGACTGCAAGAGTGCAATTGGGAGGGAAGTACGGACTAATCGACCCGACTGGGAAAGAGATTTTACCACTGACCTATCAAAACATCGAATATGATTTTGATCACAAAGTAATCATCGCGACAAAAGCAGGCAAGAAAGGTCTCTACGAAGCAGGGAAGTTTGTTCTTCCTTGTGAATATAGTTCGATCGAAATATTTGAAGTGGATCATCCGGTTTCTGGGAAAAGATCAGTCTATGCACAAATCTCAAAAAATGGATTTTCTGGCATATACGACATCACTAACCACAAGACCATCATTGATTGCAAATACTCCTCCATTGTCCACAAATATAACGTGTTCGAACTAAACAATGGTGAGAACTATCTTACTTTAGAAGGGACGAACCTCACCTCCGCAGAATTAGAGAAGTTTGCCTCAAGCAAGCAGAAAGAGGGAAAATATTGTCTGGTAGGACACGATGGGAAGCAGATCACAGCCTACATTTTTGATTATGTGGGGACATTCCGTGACGGTTACGCTCCCGTAAAAATCGTAACGCAATGGGGTGTCATCGACAACAAGGGGAAAATCGTGATTCCTTGTATATATGAGGACGCAAAAATTGTGCAAGAAGGAATTGTCAGCGTGAGGGTGTTGGCACAACGTGGACTCACGAACCTCAAGGGAGAACCCCTCCTTCCTCAAAAAGGGAACGGCAAACGTGTTGAGTGGATTTCCACCGACCCTGATGAGATGAAAGTTGAAGCAAAATGAGAAAGTGCGTTCTCATGTGGGATAATTCCGAAAATCTTTCTATTTTTGCAAATCTTAAAATTTTAAATTATTAAAGAATAAAAAAATGGCAGAAGTTAAAGAATATTTCAAAACTGCAGAAGAGAAAATGGCTCAGGCGGTTTCTCACTTGGACGACTCATTGGCGCACATCCGCGCAGGGAAAGCGAATGTCCGCATTTTGGAGCCTATCCGAATCGAATACTACGGAAGCATGGTGCCATTGGACAACGTGGCAACAATCACCACTCCAGACGCTCGCACCATCGCCATCCAACCTTGGGAAAAGAAAATCATCGCTGATATTGAGCGCGCCATCATGAATTCAGAAGTGGGTATCACCCCAGAGAACAATGGAGAAATGATACGCCTCTCTATCCCTCCTTTGACGGAAGACCGCCGCAAGGCTCTTGTTAAACAAACTCGCTCAGAAGGAGAAGATGCAAAAATCAGTATCCGAAACGCACGTCGCGACGCAATCGACGGTTTGAAGAAAGAGATCAAGAACGGGTTGGCTGAGGATGCTGAAAAAGATGCAGAAGCTGAGGTGCAGAAAATCCACGACAAGTTCATCAAAAAGGTGGAAGAGGTGCTTGCAGCAAAAGAAAAAGAGATCATGACAGTCTAAACCCTTCAACAAAAAGAATGATAGGATTAGTTGTCAAAAGCACCGGAAGCAGTTTCTTTGTCAGAACTGACGATGGTCAATTTTATGAGTGCCGAGTGAAGGGGAACTTCCGGATCAAAGGCATCAAAAGCACAAACCCGGTCGCTGTTGGTGATCGGGTTTCTTTCGATGTGATGCCCGACGGCATCGGGTGGATCACCCAAATAGAAGACCGCAGGAACTACATCGTGCGTCGACCTGCCAATCTCTCCAAGCAACTGCACATCATAGCGGCGAACCTCGACCAACTATTACTGGTCGTTACCATCAACCACCCTGAAACCTCTACGGTCTTCATAGACAGGGTACTCGCCACTGCAGAAGCGTACAGAGTCCCCACGACATTGGTCATCAACAAAATCGACCTCTACACAGACGAAGAGAAGGAGTATATGGAGGCTCTCCGACACCTATACCAGACGATCGGGTACTCCTCCATTTGCGTCTCCGCACAAACGGGAGAAGGCATCGAATTGCTCAAAGAGGCCATGAGAGGGAAAACCTCCCTCCTTTCAGGAAACTCCGGCGTAGGAAAATCCTCTCTCATCAACGCCTTGGCTGCCTCCAACATAGCCCGTACCGGCTCTATTTCCGATGCTCACAACAAAGGAATGCACACCACCACCTTCTCCGAAATGTTTGAGTTGGGAAAGGATTCCTACTTAATTGACACGCCGGGAATCAAAGGGTTTGGAACAATCGATTTTCAAAAAGAGGAGGTCGACCACTATTTCCCAGAAATATTCCGTCATTCAGCGAATTGCAAATTTGGCAATTGCATGCACCTGAAGGAGCCCGGATGCGCTGTGCTTGCCGCCTTGGAAAACCATGAAATCAGCGAATCCAGATACAATAGTTACCTCAGCATCTTAGAAGACTGCGAAGAGGGGAAATATCGTTAATCACCAACCACACCATGCAAATCACTTTCGACAACTTTAAGAATATACGAATCGTATTCACAATTGTCGCCGTCATAATCGTCGTCATCTCCATATACTTCACAAATAAATTGGTGAAAGAGATGGAGCAGGAAGAACAACAACGCATAGAATTATGGGCGGAGGCAACCCAACTTGTCGCTTCCAACTCGTTTAGTTCCGATTTCTCTTTCGCTTTAAAGGTGTTAGAGAACAACAATTCCATCCCAGTCATGATTGTGGATGAAAGTGAGGAGGTCATCACCCACAGAAACATCAAACTGCCCGTGAAAAATGTGGATGAGTTCCTGAAAAATAAACTTGCGGAGATGAAGGATTGCCACGACCCCATCCGCTTAGACCTCGACGAGAACACCTTCCAGAACCTGTATTACGACGATTCTCTACTACTCAAAAGACTATCCTACTATCCGATTATACAAGCAGGACTTATCATCGCATTTTTTTGTCTGCTCTTCTTTTTCTTCTCAAGTGCTAAAAGATCCGAACAAAACCGTGTTTGGGTCGGATTGTCAAAGGAGACCGCCCATCAGTTAGGTACTCCTATCTCATCCCTTATGGCGTGGATGGAGATCATCAAATCGGGTGATATGCCCAACGAAATGATTCCAGAAATGGAAAAGGATGTCAAACAACTCCAAATCGTTGCAGAACGCTTCTCAAAAATCGGCTCAATACCAGAATTGCAGCTTACCTCCATCAAGGAGGTTGTAGATGGCACACTAACCTATATGCAAAACAGATGTTCAAGGAAAATAAAAATTTCTGCGCAATATGATAACGAAGACCTATATTCAAATATCAATAAACCACTATTCGCATGGGTTTTGGAAAATCTTTGTAAAAACTCGATAGACGCAATTGCCGGCGATGGACATATCTCCGCACATATCTTTTCTGAAAACGGAAAGATTATCATAGACGTGGAAGACAATGGAAAGGGAATCCCAAAATCCAAATTCAAAACCATATTCAACCCCGGCTTTACAACCAAAAAAAGAGGGTGGGGATTAGGTCTTTCACTGGTAAAACGCATCGTGGAAGAGTATCATCACGGTAAAATTTTCGTAAAAAAATCGGAAATTGGGAAAGGAACGACTATAAGAATTCAAATAAAAGAGGAGAAAGCACCAATTTAGACGCTGAAAATCAAATAGTTAATAACTTTTAAAATTATTTTCACAAAAATAGAGTTTCTTAGGTGTTTTGTATTGTGAAATTTTGTAATTTTGCAGAGTTTTTGGGAACTATACGAATGGAGAGTAAAGAGAACTATATCATACCACTAAAAGAGTTGCCTATTGGGGAACACTCCTACGAGTTTCACTTGAAGGACGACTATTTTCAGTGGATAGATACAACAGAAATCCATCGTGGGGATGTCAATGTAAAAATAGCCCTCAGGAAGTCTGACCATTCAACCGAGTTGAAGGTTTTCTCAAAAGGGGTTGTGTTTGTCCCTTGCGACCGCTGCATGGAGGACGTGCAAGTAGAGGTTGATTCGGAAGACCGCCTTATCATAAAATTTGGCGACTCGTACGAGGAGGTGGACGAAACATTGGTTACCATTCCAGAAATACCGGGAGAGATAGACTTGTCTTGGTTCATGTATGAGTTTATCGCGCTAAACGTCCCAATTCGCCATGTACACCCTGACGGGGAGTGTGTCGGCTCAATAGCAGAGCATTTGGACACCTACATGACGATAGAGAGACCTAATGATGCGGAGGTTTCTGAAGAAGAGGGGACGAAGGAGGTAGACCCGCGTTGGGCAGGACTGAAAGACTTGCTGGACAATGGTTTCCCCGGAGAGAAAAATTGAGAGTATAAGTGATAGATTTACAAATCAAAGAAATAACTAATTAAAAATAAAACAAAATGGCACATCCTAAGCGAAGACAAGGAAAATCAAGAGGAGCAAAGAGAAGAACCCACTACAAGGCAGAGCTCCCTACATTGGCAGTATGCCCTAAATGTGGCGCGTTGCACTTGTACCACAGAGTTTGTGGTGAGTGTGGTTACTACCGTGGATCTGTTGCAATCGTAAAAGAGGCTGCAGTTTAATCACGTTAGGCATTCTACAAAATAGAGGGAAGTCTTCTTGGTTTCCCTCCTTTTGTGTTTGTATAGGGTTCTTATTTTTCAATGAAACACTAAAAATGGCTAAAATATATCTGGTCAGACATGCACAAAGCACATTTAACCTCGAAAGGCGTATTCAGGGTCAAATGGAATCGGAACTTACTGACAAAGGGCGTGAACAGGCTTCTGCGTTAGGAAAGAGGTTTTCCGACATGAAGTTTTCTGCGCTATACGTGAGTCCGATGAAACGAACAAGAGAGACGGCCGCTCTCATCACTCAAGGAAGGGAGCTGGAACCAATCTACTGCGAAGAACTCAAAGAGATCCTTATGGGTGATTGGCAAGGCATACTGGTGGACGAATTGAAAGAGAGATTTCCAAGGGAAATGGAAGTTTTCTGGCATCACCCGGAACTGTTCAACAAAGAGGGATGCGAGACCTACCTGCAAGTCAGAAACCGCGCCGCCAAACTACTGGAACAGATTGTTGAAAAGCATCGCAGAGGAAATATATTGGTGGTCACCCATGGAGCACTCCTCAAAACGCTCTACACCTATTTCAACTATCAAACTATCCACGACATCGCCAATGCGCCCCACCCTCATTCCACTGGAGTATGTGTTGTAGAAAAAAAGAATGGTGTATGGAACATACACTCGTGGGACGATTATAGCCATTTGACAGGGGAACAACTATAAACGTAACGTAAAAAAACTAAGTGTGAAAAATTAGGACGTATAGGTCGAAAATAGCGATCATTTGCTTCCTCGGCTCTTTCTATAAATCCTCAATTATTACTGTCCGCTAAACAATAAATCAGTTCAGTAACATTTTCATGAATAATATTTTACGTTATCATGAGCATGGATAAGTCCCCTCCTAAAAATAAAAATATCTGCTGTCCGAAAAAAATGCTATTTTTGCCCATGGGTATTTAATTTTTTTGCATATACAAAAATAACCTAAATGGGTTGAAACCTTTTATGGAATCAGCCCTGATTTTTTTTCTTTTTTTAACTTTTAGCGGACAGTAATAAATTGATATAATTCTTTTTCGTATTCCTTCTTACTCATGCACAGAATAAGTGATTGCAGACACTTTACATCAACTTGATATTTCGACAATATGGCATTTAGCTCTGCTTTACAAAAACAGTTATAAGATTCATGCTTACTATATCCTTGTAGTTCGAGTAATATACTGATTCTGCATCATATTTGCCACAAACATTACGTCCATAACTGAATCTGTCAGCTATTTCATTGGACAATTCTAAGATAACATACACCAAAGCCAACTTGCTCTGTTCTATTTTTTTTGCGAGCAAGAAAAAGCAACTGACTGAGAAGATTCTTATGAGTCAAATAAAAAGCAGAAAATACCTTGTAAGAACCTATCGGAGTATTTACCGTTTCTACAAACAATCTCTCCTGCGGATCTTCCAATTGCAGACTACCTTTCTCAAGAATTCCATCAATGAGTTTCCAATCATATTTTCCACGTTTCCACATCAAGTATGCTTTGGCCAAGGCCATTTCTAACCTATAGCAGAAACTAGAATTTTCTTGCTGCACGGATAAATAGGAGAGATATTTGAGCATTTTATCCCCCTTTAGGTTATGATAGAATTTATATTGCATATAACAATTTAGTCTAACATCATGACTTATTAATAAAATTTCTAGCAGATTCAATTTTTTTCTTTGTTTCATTGTCTGTAGAGTACAGACTTGCTTGATACAAAAAAATATTTTGTTTGCATCTGATATACTGTCTTAATAAGGAAAAAACAGCAGGAACCATATGGATAGGACGTTCAGTCTGTTCTTTTCGGTCATTATTTGACCTAAAGGCACCCACATCCATTATAAAGTCGATGTAAGGTGTGAGCTATAACCCATGTTTCTTAACCACTTATAGCTCAAACTTTCGGTGAAAACTGCATATATTCATCTTATATACGCAAATAAATGTTCCAAATTAACAGTCTGTCCTATGATTCCTGCATTGGCATTAAGTTTTAATCCCCAAGGGGTAACCAATGTTATATGCAAGGCATGTCGAGTCTTCGTTACACTACGGAATGTAGAACAACGTTCACGTAACTCCTTATTATATTTAGGAGTAATCTCATAGTCGTATGCAGAATATTTCATCTCACAGAGATTGATTACTTTATCGCGACGAGTTATAAGCATATCTATCTGTGCCCCCGCAGTGTATTGGTCACCTGCAAAACGCCATGAGCTTACTTCTGTTTGTACACCAGCAATACCCAAGGCTTGTTTGATCTGTGGGACATGTAATAGACAAACTTGCTCAAATGCAATGCCAGTCCATGTACGTCTTGAGGGACTATCAATAAGATTTGTCCAATGATGCTCATCTTTGCCGTTATACTTTTCGACAAATCTTTTATAGAAAAGGATGGAAAGATCTGTAAGTTGATACAATGCATCACGTTCCTTCTTGCCAAATGCACTATATTTTCTTATAAAATCGCAACTTATAAGATTCTTAAGTGCTTTGGTAAGTGCCCCATTTGCATTCACTTTGGCCTGTTCTACAATTTCTTGCCGAGTAATGCCCATATTCTTTTTGCTGATAGCATCTATTATGCGCATATAGAAATCAGAATCCTTGAACAATGATCTAAAGAGAAATTCATATTCATTATGAAGTGGTGCACCTTCACGGAAGAACATTTCGTCAACATTCGCATCAAGACTCAGATTCTTTTTTAACATACTCAGATAAAGTGGTACACCTCCAAATACCATGTAAGCATCAAGTATCAGAGAACGATCCCAATCTACACCGTTTGATTTTAATAAGGCTTCTGATTCATGAAGATTAAATGGAGCGAGATAAATACGTTCTGTTGTACGATTATAAAGTCCACCCTTACTACTTATAAATTTGTCTGTCATCCATGTTGTAGCACTTCCGCAAACAATCATTTTTAGATTATCTTGTGTAGAGCCCCAACTATTCCAAAACCATTCAAATGCTTTGAGGAATTGCCCAGATGGGACATCGAACCAAGGCAACTCATCGAGGAAAACAATAATGCGTTTCTTTCGCAACCTCTTTAAGTAGTCGCGTAAAGCTGCGAAAGCATCCATCCATGTTTTAATAGGAGGTGGATTTGGGCCATCATGGGAGTTTTGACGGAGCATATCACAGAAAGCATCCAGTTCATCCTGCTTGCTGCCTTCGAAGATACCTGTAGCATAAAAATCAAACTTATCCTTGAAGAATTCTTTTATAAGGAAGGTTTTGCCTATACGCCTACGTCCATATACAGCTACTAACTCTGCCTTATCAGAGTTGAAGATTGAATTCAGTTGTTCGATTTCTTTTTTTCTTCCAATGATTTTCCGTGCCATAACTTATATATTTATGGGTACAAAGATATAAATTTTAAATTCATCAAACGAAGAAAATTAAAAATTTTAGAGCTATAAGTCTAAAAAAAATCGAGTTATAGCTCAATAGTTTAAATCTTCTTAAAGTTCAAGGTTTTGATTTACAAGCTTTTGACGCTAATCGCTAATGTCTATTCTATGCCGAAAATTTGAAATTACTGAAACGGCCTGTTTCAGTAATTTCAAATTGATTCTCAATTCTTTGTAATTCTGCATCAGCTTGGTGCAGAATTGGTAGATTCAAAACTCCAATAAGCTGTTGGAGAATTGCAGATTGTGTTAACCATGGCCTAATTTACCCAACCTAGAACTATAGACAGAGCGAGTGTCCTCTTGTAAAAAGAGTGCAAGAAACAAAACGAATGATGAGCAAGGTGGATAATATTGAGAACAAAAAACAGTTATTTATATAACCATGGTCGCCTGGCTTTGTTATACTCTGCTATTCTTTTACTCTCCTCCGAATCAGGCGGTACAATTTCATAAGAAGAACGATTGGAATTCATCTGTGCGTAATACTCATCAATCAATGTTTGGGCTTCATCCATTGTGATTTTTCCTTCAATCTCTTGACGAGCAACTTGAATAAGGAAGTCTGATACATGAAGCCCATCTACACGTTGAAGTCCGATTGCAATTGTCCAATTATTAGCCCTTTCCCTGACAATTTGGTCTAGATTGTTCTTGTATTCTTCAAATAATGCCATGTTTTTTCTTTTAAAGATACGAAAAAGCACTAGATGGGCAAATCCCAGCCATAGAATTCTTTATTTTGGAATATATTTAATACTTTTGCGTTAGAATTAAATATATTTGGGAATAATGGCAAATCTTAATCGTATCAAAGTAGTACTTGTTGAACAGCAAAAGACAGGTAAATGGCTGGCAGAACAAATGGGAAAATCCGCTTGCACAGTCAGCAAATGGTGTAGCAACTCCAGTCAGCCTGATTTGGCTACTTTAGATAAAATAGCTACATTGTTAGATATAGATAGACGAGAACTAATTGCGTCCTCGAAGTAAATTCCATCGCAAAAAATGAGTATAGAGAAGGATTTATTGAGGCCTATAAAATAGTAAGTAGAAATATGAATATATTTTCTTTTTTTTCAGGAGCCGGTTTTCTTGATTTGGGCTTTGAATTACATGGCAATTATAATATTGTATTTGTCAATGAATTTCATGAACCCTTTAATTATATATATCGATATTCTAGACAACGTATGGGGCTAGAAGTTCCTCGTTATGGCCATCATGTAGAGGATATAACAGAATATACAGATGGTCTGCATGCAGAAAAATTAAATCAACTATTAGGACTTGTTGAAGAATCAAAACTTGAAACTTTAACAGGTTTTATAGGTGGGCCTCCATGCCCGGATTTCTCTGTGGCAGGACGGAATCGAGGAAAAGATGGAGAGAATGGTAAACTTTCAGGAACTTATGCTCAACTAATCTGTAGAGCATTACCGGACTTTTTTGTGTTTGAAAATGTCAAAGGACTTTATAGGACCGCTCGACATAGAGAGTTTTTTGAAGAATTAAAAACTCAATTTAAAGAGCATGGATATTCTCTAACAGAACAATTGGTTAATTCATTAGAATATGGTGCACCACAAGATCGTGATCGAATTATCCTTATAGGAATACATCGTCAAGTGATAGAAGAACTAAATTTACCTTCAGAGAATGGTGTACTTATGAATTTTCCATGGAATGAACACAAATTATATGAATTGAATTATGTAAAGGCACTTCCGTGGCCTGATAAGACTCCTTATAGAGAAAATGTTCCAACAATAATTCCTGAAGGGCTTATCGCTGATTTGACTGTTCAAAACTGGTGGAATCAGAACGATGTATATAATCATGAAAATTCGGATATGTTTTTTCAACCACGTGCAGGAATTGTTAGATTTACGACAAAGGACGAAGGCGATGTTGATAAAAAATGTTATAAACGTTTGCATCGTTGGAGATATTCACCAACCGCAGCATATGGAAATAATGAAGTACATATTCACCCATATTTGCCAAGAAGAATCTCTGTTGCAGAAGCTTTGGCAATTCAGACGCTTCCTTCAGATTATATCTTACCACATGATATAACTCTAACAGATGCATTTAAGACAATTGGCAACGGAGTACCTTATGTATTGGCTAGTGGAATTGCTGCTTCATTAAACGATTATATAAATCTTCATAACAATTAATAGATATGGTTTTTACACTTGAGCATTTTTTAAAATTAATAGACGCTCTTCCTAAGGGAGTTGAGTTTGATTATGTAAAAGCTAGTAGTAATAAAATTCGTTTGAATAGTGTTGACCATATTGAAAAATATGTGGATGCAAACAAGGTTGACACAACAAACAACAAAGAAAAAAGTGCTAATATTACTAGCGAGTCATTGGCAATATTTGTAAAAAAAGTCGTAGAAAATAAACCTTTGCACATTGAATCAGTTTGGAATGGATCTGGAAGTTCTCGCTCTGCTTGGGAAGGATTATTTGCTCATACGTCAGAGTTCTATACTTATTTTTCAAAGGGCAGAAAATTCCTTGTATGGGTTCCAACAATGCCCCATGAGGTAGGAAAAATTGTAACCTTATCAGACGAACAAATAAATGAATTAAAAACAAATACTACAAATTCGGACTATATTAAATATATTGATGTAATTACTGCAGCAAAAACCAAGCCATTTCTTTTACTTGCAGGCATATCAGGTACAGGAAAAAGCCGTATTGTCCGTGAACTTGCTCGTGCTTGTTGGGATGAAGGTACACCTGAATACGAAGGTCAAAAACCTAAGAATTTTGAAATGATTCAGGTGAAGCCCAATTGGCATGATTCAACAGAATTAATGGGATATGTTAGTCGTGTTAGCGGAAAACCTGTATATATAATAGGTGATTTCTTAAGGTTTATTACAAAAGCTTGGGAAAACCTTGAAGTACCTCATTTCCTTTGCTTGGATGAGATGAACCTTGCTCCAGTTGAACAATACTTTGCAGAGTTTCTAAGTGTTATAGAATCTCGCAAGAGTAATGGAAACGGAACAGTTATTACTGACCCAATCCTAAAAAAGAGTACAGAAGATTGGTACAGAGTGTTGACAGCAGAATTGACAGGGGAAAATGAGGCTTTAAGAAATCAATTCTTGGAAGAAGGTATTACTATTCCGCAAAACCTCATAGTTGTTGGTACAGTGAATATGGATGAAACAACATTCTCTTTCTCAAGAAAGGTGCTTGACCGTGCTATGACTATAGAAATGAATGAAGTTGATTTGTATGCCGGATTACAAAATAAATATGAACGAATTGGCAAACTGACTGGTGATATGCTTATTGGTACTGCGGTGGAAGGTGTTGACGTATATGCAGACAATGAAGAAGTATGCAATAAGGTATTGACATATCTCCAAGCAGTAAATGATGTTCTTGATCGTACACCATTCAAGATTGCATATCGTACAAGAAATGAATTCTTGTTATATGTTGTGAACAACCTTCCATACACAACAGATGAAAATGGTAATGAGTTTAGCGAAGACGAAACTATTGCAATTGCTTTAGACGAAATAACAAGCATGAAGATTCTGTCACGCATTGAAGGGGATGACACCAAAGTTAAAAGTTCTCTTCTCAAAGGGCTGATTGATACCATTGAGGAACAATTGTTAGCACTGACAGGAGAGGAAAAGAAAATAGAATCTGTTTCTATAGCTAAACTTAAGGAAATGCAAGAACGATTGTCTTCGGGATATACAAGTTTTTGGAGTTAACGATGTAATGGATCCTTTGTTATGACAAAGAAACAAGCGATACAATTATTTGAAGAACGCAAAGTGCGTACTGTTCGGGATGACGAACAAGAGAAATGGTATTTTTCCATTATTGATGTTTCAATGGGTTGTTGTTTCGTGATCCGCGCATAATGGGGGCTCATTTTTTGCTGTAACGTTCGTAACGTTTGTAACGCGCATCCGTTTTCACATATACATTTTTCTCCATGTCCAGGGCAATGAATTCCCGATGCACCCATTGACGCAGCATGCCGTTTACGTTGCTGTTCTTCCCTATCCGCTTTCGCAAGCTTATGGCATCTTCTCGGGTAAAGGTATCGGGAAGCATGTACAGTAAGTTCTTGCGTTGTCGCGGTGGTAAGTTTTCACTTTCCAGTTCGCTTTGCAGTATGTCGCCAAATACTTGCATCTTGCACCACATGTCATACCGCAGCGACCAACGGACAAACTCCTCCATGGTTTTGTCCCAAACACCGCCGTGTGCCACGAAAAGCACCATGGCCTTTAGATACGCTATCACATTGGCACGGAAGGAGAGATTCTCGTACACACGGCTTTGCGACAAGCGGGCAAACTCGGCATTCTCTTCCCTCAGTTTCTTGGCGAGATTTCTGGCTCCCTGACATTCCACCAAGCCACGGGACTTGTTCAGCCGCTCGATGTACGG
>CALFTM010000063.1 GCA_937916355.1 uncultured Bacteroidales bacterium | reverse complement strand
GTTCGCCTGCCTGATAGAATTTGTCTGGACCTTTAATAGTGTCGGGAGACTCTTTTGGGTGAACCACCAGATACGTGACCAGAACCTTGTACGAAATGCCATTTTCTTCAATGATGTCGCCCGTCGAGTACTCCTGTGCGAACAGGTTAATCGACAGTAAGACGAAGGCTATGATAATGTTAAATTTGCGAACCATTAAATTTTTTTTGCAAATGTAATGCAAAATTATATGATAAAATAAATTTTCGCAAATTAAATTTTTGAATAGGGGGGGGGTAAAATACTGATAATCAAATAAATAAAAAAAAGAGATCTCGATTGCAGGATTTATGTGGTCGAGACCTCTTTTTGTTTTTAAGGTGGTTCTAAGAATTTATTTATCATTTATGGGGAATGTCAAAGCTTGCATCCCAATCTTTCCACACGGGTTCGCGCCCCATCTTTTTTAGTGCGGCTTCAATCTCAGAAGTGGTGCGGTCGTCGCTCACATGGAACTGCTCCAAGGTTTGTGGGTATGAGTAATAACCGCCCGGCTCTGTCTTGCTCTCCGCACTCATGGTAGTAACGCCCAGCGTCGCCATGTTGTCACGAATATAAGCCGGCTCCCTTGTAGAGAAGCTGATATCCACATCATGGTCGAAAATTCGCATGGCGAAGGTGAGTTGCGCAAGTTCCTTGTCGGTCATCACCACATTAGGTTGGAAGCCACCGTTCTCGCTTGGTCGCATACGAGGGAAGTTCACACTATATTTAGTCCTCCAATAATTCTTTTGCAGGTAGCGGAGGTGATGTGCCATCATCGTCACGTCGGTGCGCCACTCCTCAAGTCCGATCAGTACACCCATTCCGATGCTATGCACGCCAGCCTGCCCCATGCGGTCGAAACCGTTGAGTCTCCATTCAAAATTGGACTTCATACCCCTTGGGTGATAGATGTTGTAGTTTGCTTTGTTGTAGGTCTCCTGAAAGCATATCACGCCGTTCAGTCCATGTTCTGTGAGATATTTGTACTCTTCAGCTTTGAGGGGCATCACCTCTATTTTCAGGTTGGAGAAGTAGGGTTTTGCCAAGTCCAACGCTTTTGCGATGTATTCCACACCAGCCTTTGCGGGATTTTCACCAGTTACGATAAGCAGGTTTTCAAAAGGGCCAAGTTTCTTTATCGCCTTATACTCGTTTTCAATCTCTTCGTAAGTCAGAATGGTACGTTTCATTGGGTTACTGACATGGAATCCGCAGTACACGCACGAGTTGGTGCACGAGTTTGTTATGTAAAGAGGGATGAACATCGACATGGTCTTCCCGAACCTTTCGAGGGTGTATTTCTGGCTAAGTTGAGCCATTGTCTCCAGATAGGGTGCTGCGGCTGGTGAGATGAGTGCCATGAAATCGTCAACGTTGAGGCGACTCTTAGACAATGCCGTGCGCACATCCGCATCTGTTTTTGCATAAATGGATTTTGTGGTCTCTTCCCACGAAATCTTCTCTAATTCTTCACTAAACATTTTTATTTTAATAAAATTTCAAATCACTACCTTCTTATTTACTGGATAGCCCTTATTTACTGGATAGCCGTTTGCGCATAGCCTTTATGACGCTCTGCACGGCTTTGGAATAAAGAGTAGGCTCGCAGCTCTCCACTAAACACTTCAGTTCGGGGAGTAGTTCCGGTTCTTTCTCGCACAATCTAAGAGCCATCTTCAGGCAATTGGCCTGAACCGCTATGGAGCGTGCCGGCGACAACATATTGTCGAGACAAAAATTCAGAAGTCCCACTCTCACTTCGTCGACCGGAAGTGATAAAAGGATGTTGAGCAAGATGCGGCGTTTTCCATCATGATTGCAGGTTTCTACCAAGGAGGAGAGTTCGTCCCGTTTCTCCAAGAATAGTTCTGGTCGTTCATGACAGAGGTGTTCGCAAACCCAGAGTGCGTGCCAAGAGGTACGTTTGTCCTCTTCATGGATTAGCCCATATAGCTCATCAAATAGTAGAAGAGACTCCCCGATAGAATCGGAAAGAGCTTTCACCTCCTGCACTCCCATTCTGTTACCTGACAGTCGCTCCCTTAGTCCACCCTCGTTGCCCATCTCCTTTCGTCTGTTCAGAGGTCATTTAGATTTTTGTCCGCAATCCTTCAAATCTCTGCTAAGTTTTAGTGCGCAGAAATTCGGTCCGCACATTGTGCAGTATTCTCCGTCGAGGTGTTTCCCTTGGTGGAAGAATTGTTGCGCCCTTTCGGGGTCGAGCGATAGGTCGAATTGGTCTTTCCATCTAAATTCATAGCGAGCCTTGCTCAGGGCGTTGTCTCGCACTTGTGCGCCGGGGTGTCCTTTTGCCAAGTCTGCTGCATGTGCGGCAATTTTGTAGGTGATGACACCTGTGCGAACGTCCTCCTTATTTGGCAACCCCAAATGTTCTTTAGGGGTGACGTAGCAGAGCATGGCAGTGCCCAGCCAACCGATCTGTGCCGCACCGATGGCGGAGGTGATATGGTCATATCCCGGAGCGATGTCTGTCACCAAAGGTCCGAGTGTGTAGAACGGAGCGTTGTGGCACTTTTCGATCTGCCTTTCCATGTTCTCTTTGATTTTATGCATTGGGACATGACCGGGTCCTTCGATGAAGGCTTGCACATTTTTTTCCCATGCCCTCAGTACCAATTCACCCAAAGTGTCGAGTTCTGCAAACTGAGCTGCGTCGTTCGCATCAGCAGTGCAGCCCGGACGAAGTCCGTCGCCCAAAGAGACTGCCACATCATACTGAGCTAAGATGTCGCAGATCTCATCGAAGTGGTCGTACAAGAAATTCTCTTTGTCGTGTTCCAGACACCACTTGCTCATGATGCTTCCTCCTCGGCTTACGATGCCACAGACTCTACTGTCCGCTAAATGGACGTTCTTTCTGCGGATACCAGCGTGGATGGTGAAGTAGTCTACACCTTGTTCACATTGCTCTATTAAAGTGTCTTTGAAAATTTCCCAAGAAAGATCTTTCACGACTCCGTCCACCTTTTCCAATGCTTGGTAGATAGGAACCGTGCCGACTGGCACTGGGCAGTTGCGGATGATCCATTCGCGGGTCTCGTGGATGTTGGCTCCGGTGGAGAGATCCATCAGGGTGTCGCCTCCCCATTTGCAGCTCCAGACAGCCTTCTCCACCTCCTCCTCGATGGAAGATGTTGTGGCGGAATTACCGATGTTGGTGTTGATTTTCACCAAGAAGTTTCTTCCGATGATCATCGGTTCTGCTTCAGGGTGGTTGATATTGGCAGGAAGGACAGCCCGACCTGCTGCAATCTCATCACGCACAAATTCGGGAGTGATGAACGTCTCGATGCCCAACTCCTTGCAGTTCATATTTTCACGGATTGCCACATACTCCATTTCGGGAGTGATGATGCCCGCTTTGGCGTATGCCATTTGTGTGATTTGCATGCCCTTTTTTGCACGATAGGGTAGTTCTATATGCTCAAATCGTAGAGCGTCGAGACTTTTGTCATCCCTTCTCATCCTTCCGTATTCGGAGGTGATTTCAGGAAGTTGCTCAACATCGCCACGACTGGTGATCCACTCCTCTCGCATCCTTGGAAGACCTTTTTTTAGGTCAATTTCAATGTTTGGATCACTGAATGGTCCGCTGGTGTCGTAAATCACCACTTTCGGGTTTTCAGTGATGACCTTTTCTCCGTCGATGAAATTCGTGCTTGGCACCTGTTCTACTTGTCTCATTCCCACGCGAATGAAAGGGAACATTTTCCCCTTCATGTATATTTTTTCTGAACGAGGATATTTGATTCGATTCTCCATTTGTGAAAATTCTAAAGGTGGGCTATACTAAATTAGTTTAGAAATGCGGTGAGAGGAGAAGAAGCCTCTGCCACAAGATTGTCCACTTGAGCAGGCAAACCGGCCTCGAAAGCGGCTCTTCCTGCTTCCACTGCTTGAGCGAATGCTTTTGCCATTCCGACTGGGTCGTTGGACACAGCGATGGCAGTGTTGACGAGGCAGGCTGATGCGCCCATCTCCATTGCCTCTGCGGCATGGCTTGGCGCACCGATACCAGCATCCACCACCACAGGAATGTTGGCTTGCTCGATGATGATGCGTAGGAAATCCCTTGTTTGCAATCCCTTATTCGTTCCGATGGGTGCGCCAAGCGGCATGACGGTTGCCGCTCCAGCCTCTTCCAACCTTTTGCAGAGCGTCGGGTCTGCCTGACAATAAGGGAGAACCACAAAGCCCAACTTGACCAATTGCTCGGTCGCTTTCAATGTCTCGATAGAGTCGGGGAGCAAATAACGAGGGTCTGGGTGGATTTCCAGTTTCAGCCAATTCGTTCCGAAGGCCTCGCGAGCCATTTGTGCCGCAAAGACAGCCTCTTCGGCATTACGCACACCTGAGGTGTTGGGCAAGAGTTGGATGTTAGGGTTTTCAATCACATGCGAAAGCATCTCATCCTCTTTATTCTCCATGTCCACACGTTTCATGGCGATGGTGACCATTTCGGTTTTAGAGGCGGTGATGGCCGCTGACATCAGTTGATTGGACATGAACTTTCCAGTCCCTAAAAACAATCGGGAGTTAAACTCTCTCCCTGCTATCACTAATTTTTGCATATCAGTCTTGTTAAAATTTAATCATTTGAAAATGGTGTCGACATACTTCCTCATTTCGTCAACAGGTTTTTCTGCCCGTAGGATAGAACCAGAAATGGCGATGCCTGATACCCCTGTTTCAAGAATTGGAGTAAGGTCGTCATAAGTGATGCCTCCGATGGCGACGATAGGAAGGTTGATGTCTTCTGCTTTCATCTGACGGACAATCTCCCGATACCCCTCAAGCCCTAAGATTGGAGAGAGGTTCTCTTTGGTGGTGGTGAAGCGGAACGGTCCGCATCCGATGTAGTCCGCACCTGCTTGGGCGAGATTCCGGACATCCTCAATCGTGTTGGCTGTGCCGCCGATGATGAAGCTGTCGCCAAGGATGGCACGACATTGGTCTACCGGCATGTCGTTTTTCCCCAGATGGACACCATCCGCTTCAACCTTTCGGACAATCTCCACATTGTCGTCGATGATGAATGTAGCTCCATATTGACGGCACAACTCTTTTGCTTTAATGGCGTTCTCCAGCAGCACTTCGTCGGGGGTATCCTTCATTCTGAGTTGCACCCATCTGCACCCGCCCTCTAATGCCAATCGAATCGAATCTAAATAGGAGATTCCTTCAAAATGGTGCGAAATGAATTGCAGACAGAAGTTTTGTGGCAAAACTTTTTTAGAACTATTTGATGAATCCATACACTTATCCTCCACAAGTTGCTTTGATGATGATGATTTTATCCCCTTCGGAAAGAGTCTTGTTCTCCCACTCAGTACGTGGCACCAAACTGTTGTTGATTGCCAATGCGATTCCCTTTTCGGGCAAATCAAGCTCTTTCGCAAGCTCAGCAATCGTCTGAGATGTTGTTTCAACCTCTTTGGAATTGACCGTGATCTTCATAATCAATAAGTTATAAAGTTAATTACTAATAAAGTCAAAGGAGAATGCCAGAACAGGAGAAGATGACGAGGAAAAATCATAGATTGTATATGGTTTGAAATATACACAATTCCTACGGCAGCATTACCTGCATCAGGTTTGAGGGTATGATCTCAGCCTTTTGGCACCCCTTTGATGGGGACAAAGGTAGTAAAAAAGGAAAAAAATACGAAATTTTCCTTACCTTTGCATCTGCACAAAAAATAAAAAAGAGAGATTGATGGCTGAATTAGAATCTAACATGATTGAAAATTCCCAAATAGGGAATTATGACGACGATAGTATTCGACACCTTGAAGGGTTGGAACATGTTCGTTTGCGTCCGGGTATGTACATCGGTAAATTGGGCGATGGTTCTCATATAGATGACGGAATCTATGTCCTTTTGAAGGAGGTGCTGGATAATAGTGTGGATGAGTTCCGAATGAATGCCGGAAAGCAGATCAACATCACTCTGCAAGATGGGGCGATTACCGTCCGCGATTATGGACGAGGAATCCCACAGGGAAAAATGATAGAGGCGGTCTCTATGATGAACACCGGTGGTAAATATGATAGCAAGGTCTTCAAGAAGTCTGTCGGTCTCAATGGAGTAGGTACGAAAGCGGTCAATGCACTCTCTTCCGAATTTAAGGTGCAAAGTTTCCGTGACGGGAAAACCCGAATAGCGGAGTTTTCAAGAGGCGAGCTGGTGAGTGACTCTGGGCTTATTGATACCGATGAGCCTAATGGCACGTTGGTCTATTTCCGTCCGGATGACGACCCTAAGTCAAAATTATTTACGGGCTATAAATATCGAGAAGACTTTATCGAGACGATGTTGCGGAATTATGCCTACCTCAATACCGGACTTTCATTGATTTTCAATGGGAAGAAGATCGTTTCAAAAAATGGTCTGTTGGATCTATTGAACGAGTCGATGATCTCTGATTCGCTCTATCCGATTATCCATTTAAAGGCTGATGACATCGAGATTGCCTTCACGCACTGCCAGCAGTATGGCGAGACCTACTTCTCTTTTGTGAACGGACAACACACCACACAGGGAGGTACGCACCAGTCTGCCTACCGAGAGGCTTTGGGTAAGACGATAAAGGAGTTTTATAATAAGAACATGGACTTGGCGGATATTCGACAGGGAATCGTTGCAGCAATCGCCATCAATGTCGAGGAGCCGGTCTTTGAGAGCCAGACAAAGACCAAACTGGGGTCTAAAGACATGGATCAAGAGGGGACAGTCTCCGTCAATAAGTTTGTCAATGATTTTATCAAAACGGAATTAGATAATTTCCTACATAAGAACCCTCTCACCGTGGAGATCTTGTTGCAAAAGATTCAAGATGCGGAAAGAGAGCGAAAGGCAATAGCAGGAGTGACTAAAGCTGCGCGCGAACGTGCGAAGAAGGTCAACTTGTGTAACAAAAAGCTTCGCGACTGCCGAATCCACTACAATGATTTAAAAGGGAAAGATCAGGACAAATCTTCCATCTTCATCACGGAGGGATTGTCGGCGAGTGGTTCGATTACCAAGTGTAGGGATGTCGCTTATCAAGCAGTTTTCAGTCTGAGGGGAAAGACCCCAAACAGCTGGGGCTCTTCCCGTGAAATCGTTTACAAAAACGAGGAATATAACTTGCTACAAGCGGCGTTGAACATCGAAGACGGAATGGAGGGTTTGCGTTATAATAAAGTCATTATCGCCACCGATGCCGACGATGATGGAATGCACATCCGATTGTTGTTGCTCACCTTCTTTTTGCAATTTTTCCCAGACCTTGTGCGACAAGGCCATGTCTATATCCTCCAAACTCCACTTTTCCGTGTGAGGAATAAAAAGGAGACCTACTATTGTTACACCGATGAGGAGCGTGTCAACGCAATAAAAAAATTGGGTGATAGTGCGGAAATCACACGATTCAAAGGTTTGGGTGAAATCAGTGACCATGAGTTTAAAAACTTCATTGGAGAAGACATCCGATTGGATCAAGTGATACTCAGAAAAGAAGATGCTTTCAATGATTTGTTGGAGTTCTACAGAGGAAAGAACACCCCACAAAGAAGAGATTTCATCATTGAGAACCTTGTGATAGAAGAGGATGTGCCTAAAGAGGCTTGATTATATTGATTTGAAAAAACTTTTTATATAACAAAAATTAGGTAAATAAAAACATGAAACCACTTAACGAGTTGACTGTCGGTATCGCAAATGATCACGCAGGTGTAGAAGTGAAAAATTACATCATCGAACAATTGTCTGGAAAGGTGAAACGCTTCGTGAATTTCGGAACGGACACTACAGATAGTTGCGACTATCCAGATTACGCCCACCCGTTGGCAACTGCCATTGAGACTGGAGAGTGTGATTTTGGGGTCGCTATTTGTGGAACAGGAAATGGAATCTCCATCACCTGTAACAAGCATCAGGCTGTGCGTGCCGCACTCTCTTGGGAAGAAGAGATCGCAAAATTGGGAAGAGAACACAACAATGCAAATGTGGTGGGCATCCCAGCACGATTTATTTCAAAGGAGAAAGCATTGCAAATCGTTGAGGCTTTTTTGACTACCGACTTTGAGGGCGGAAGACATGAAAGACGGGTAGAAAAAATTGCGGTAAAGAAATAATTTGCAGATATTTTTCTTTTTTAACATTTTTTGTGTAATTTGGTCGGCGGATTGTGGTTCAATCGGTGGGGCGGTTTTTTGTCTGTCCCGTTATTGTATAATATGTAATAGGAATTAGAATATGGTAAAAGGAATGAAGAAATTTTTGACAGGCGTAGCTATTGCGGCAACTTCGATGATAGGTTTCGTCGGAGGGGCGAATGCGCAGTCTACACCTAATTTTGAAAAAGAACAATATCAGAAGGCGTTGTGGATGACGACTCGCTTTTATGGTGCGCAACGTTCAGGTCATGGTCCCAACTGGTTGATTGCGGATTACGAGCCGACTGACGTGGCAAATGACTGTAAAGGAAATCTTTCCGCGTTTGTGAAAGGAAAATCTTACATTAAAGATGCGGATGGTAGCTATGACTTGACTGGTGGATGGTATGACTGTGGAGACTTCGCCACATTTGGCCAGACATTCTTCTACTCTGCCTATATGCTTGTGTTGGGTTATTTGGAGTTCCCTGAAGGTTATGACGACTTCTATTCTACAGACTATCATGGTTATGTGGAGTCGGGAGATTATACATGGGAAGGAAAAAAAGGCGTCCCAGATGGTATTCCGGACATCTTGAATGAGGCAAAATATGCTACTGACTTCATCATCAAGGCGGTTCGTGACAAGAATACATTCTATTATCAGAAGGGGGACGGTGATGCTGACCATAAGATTTGGTGTACTTCTCCTACAAAATCTACGTTGAGTGTTAATAATGGAGGAGAAGCAGACGGTTCTCGTTACATTGGAAAGGCGACTAAAAATGTTACTTCAATGGCATCCTTGGCAGGTGCTGCTTTGGCAGGTATGGCACAGGCTTATGCGAAGTTCGACCCAGAATATGCGAAGCTCTGTTTAGAGAAGGCTAAGGTCTGCTATGAGTTTGTGACAGGTACGGCCAAAGGAAATTCAGGTGCTTGCGCATTTTATGGCAACAAGCCTAAATATCAGACGGATGAAACCATCTTCTATGCCGAGTTGTATCGTGCGACAAAAGACAAACAATATCTTGAGGCTGCAGAAAAATCTGCGTCTTGGATGATGACAGAGACTGGCTATAACCACAATTTCAGCCTTTGTTACAACAACACAGAGGATTTGGGTTGCTACCTGATGGCCTCTTTGGGTGACGATACTGAATATAGCAAGTATGGTAAAGCTGCATTAGAGTATTTTGTTAAACTATATAAACCTGCAAGTGGCTATTTCCTAAATGTGAAAAATGATGGATGGGGAGTGTTGAGATTCCCTGCCAACCAAGCTTTTGTATATGGTTTGTATGCAAAATTGACGGGTGCGACAACTGTCGATCCTTACGCATTGGGCTCTATCGAGTATATCATGGGTAACAATGGAAGAAAGTTTTCTTACATTGTGGGATTTGGTGACAACCACCCGTTCTATCCTCATCATAGGAACTTCTACCGTACAGACAACAATAATGAAGGCGCATTGCCTAAAATCACGAAGGATTATAAGTATGTGCAGTTAGGTTATATGGTTGGAGGTTCTTTGAATAATGGAGCTTACACTGATGTAGAAAAGGAATATACCTACTCAGAGGGTGGTATCGACTACAATGCGGGACTTGTAGGTGCGTTGGGGTATATTAACTCAATGATCAATCCTGTTAATACGAATAAATTCGGACATCCTTCTCCTGAATTGGGTGAAGACCGCAGCATTTGCGGACTCTCTTCTATCGTGTTGGACTCTAAGGTTGAGGCTAAAGGAAACATGACGTTCACATGGTTCAAGGATGGACAAAAGTTGACCAGCTCAAATAATGCGACCACTTACGAGGCTAAAGAGGCGGGTGAGTACACTTGCGAGATTGATTCTGCTGGTGAGTGGCAGACTTCCGGTACTGTGAAGGTCTTGGCGGAGTTGCCAGAGGTTGAATGGGTGGATGAGATAGAGTTGTGTTCTCCTTCTACTGCTACTTTGGATCTTTCAATGTCAGTTCCGGCGACTTACGTTTGGTCTAAGGGAGATTCAAGACTCTCTGAGAAAGGAAGCTCTCTTTGGGTGAATAAAGCTGGAGTCTATTCTTGTGAGGTTTCAGCGGAAAATTGCGAGCCTGTGGTCTACACAACCACCGTTACTTCATTGCTTCCAGAAGTTGCTGATGCAGAATCCGATTTTATGGGTGATGTTACGTTAAAAGTTACGGGTGATGGCGAATATGAGTGGTACACGGTCGCTGAGGGTGGTGAACCAGTTCATAGCGGAGCAACCTATGCGACTACCATTTCGGAGGATACCTACTTCTACGTTCAGGATGCTGGAGAGATGAACGTGACAGCAGGACCGGGAGAGAGTGATTTCAGCACTTCAAGTGCAGTCAATTGGGGAAATATTGGTGCTGCGTTCACTGCTGAGAAAGCATTCTCTATTCAAGAGATTTCGGTGTATGTGTTGGGAGCACCATACAATACTGGTAGTGCAACGCTTACAGTGGAGTTGGATGGCGATGCATCGGAGACATTCACATCAGATGCTGTTGCTGTTTCTTCAGGAAATAAATTCCAGAAAATCACGTTCAGCAATCCGATTGTGATTCCGGCTGCCGGCAACTACACTCTGATGGTGAAGAGTGGTAATTTCGCTATCGGCTACTTCACCAATATGAACAACTATTCATCTTTCGAGAACCAAGGAAACCCAATTACATTCACAGGTTCTACCAATACGAACGGAGGATTTCCGGGCTATGCGGATTGGAAAATCATGACTGGTTCTGGTTGTGACCGTGCGGTTGTAAAAGTGACAAAAGGGTCGGCGACCAATGTTGATGATGTCGTTGCTGAAAATGTCGTTCTTGCACCTAACCCTTGCCACGACTATTTGTCAGTTGATTGGGCAGTGGAAGGAAACGTGAATGTGGAAATCCTCAACATGTTGGGTATTGTGGTGAAGGCTGCCGAGATGGATTCAGAAGCGTTGAGAAGCGGAGTAAAAGTCTCTGATTTGTCAAATGGAATCTATATTTTGCGAGTTCGCAACGGAAATAGAGTGATTAACGAAAGATTTGTGAAAGAATAAAAAAAATATTTTGTACTTTTGCGGAAGAAATAATTTAAAAACCCTAATAAATTAAAAAATGGTTAACTATAAGGATTTGGGTCTTGTGAACACAAGAGATATGTTCGCAAAGGCGATTAAAGGTGGATACGCAATCCCTGCGTTCAACTTCAACAACATGGAGCAGATGCAAGCTATCATCAAGGCTGCAGTAGAGACTAAGTCTCCAGTTATTCTTCAAGTATCTAAAGGTGCTCGTCAATATGCTAACGCTACTTTGTTGCGTTACATGGCTCAAGGAGCAGTTGAGTACGCTAAGGAGTTGGGTTGTGAAAAACCTGAGATCGTTCTTCACCTCGATCACGGAGATACTTTCGAGACTTGCAAAAGCTGTATCGACTCTGGTTTCTCTTCAGTGATGATCGACGGATCTCACCTTCCATACGAGGAGAACGTGGCTTTGACTAAGAAAGTTGTTGAGTATGCTCACCAGTTCGATGTAACTGTAGAAGGTGAGTTGGGTGTATTGGCAGGTGTTGAGGATGAGGTTTCTTCAGACCACCACACTTACACTAACCCTGAGGAGGTAATCGACTTCGCTACTCGTACAGGTTGCGACTCTTTGGCTATCTCTATCGGTACTTCTCACGGTGCTTACAAGTTCACTCCAGAGCAATGTACTATCGACCCTCAAACTGGTTTGATGGTTCCTCCTCCATTGGCATTCGACGTGTTGAAGGCTGTTGAAGAGAAACTTCCAGGTTTCCCTATCGTTCTTCACGGTTCTTCTTCAGTTCCTCAAGAGGAAGTTGCAACTATCAACAAGTATGGTGGTGCTTTGAAGGCTGCTATCGGTATTCCTGAGCCTTGGTTGCGTGAGTCTGCTAAGTCTGCTGTTTGCAAGATCAACATCGACTCTGACTCTCGTTTGGCTATGACTGCTGCTATCCGCCAAACTTTCGCAGAGAAGCCAGCTGAGTTCGACCCTCGTAAGTACTTGGGCCCTGCTCGTGACAACATGGAGAAGATGTACAAGCACAAAATCATCAACGTGCTTGGTTCTGACAACAAGTTGGGCTAATCAATCTGTATCTGAAAAGGTTTTCGCCTTTTGAAATACAAAAAAAGACAGACTCGGTGACGATTCACCGGGTCTGTTTTGCTTTTTTTTGTAAATTTGCACCCTATTTCGATTTAAATTACTTGAGATGATAGACAAAAGAATTTTTTTGGTCGTGTTATTGAGCTTCATGACTTTAGGGATTAGTGCGCAAGATATGTCGGTTCCTCAATCTGAACCTACTCTCGAACAGGATTCTGTCGAAAATTCCGAGGTCTCTGATGAAGAGACGGAGTCGTTGATTTCGGACACTTCGATTGTGAGTGCCGCTACGGATTTAAGTCTGCCGGTCGATTCTCTTTCTGATTCGTTGGTCGTTCGGATTTACCGGAGCGGGTGGGATAGTATGCGTGTGAACCCTTACCGTTTCCCGTTGGATTCGATCAAAGATACTTTTGTCGTCGATTGCAAAGGTTTTACACCTCCACACATCAATGTGGTCACTTCGGAATGTGGTGAGCGTTGGGGGCGTTTTCATGCCGGGACTGATATGCGCCTGACGGTGGGGGACACCATCCGTTCAGCGTTCAAGGGAAAGGTGCGCATCGCCAAGTATGGACATCGAAAAAAAGGGTATGGCTACTATGTCATGGTGCAGCATGAAAATGGATTAGAGACGCTGTATGCCCATCTGTCGAAGATTCTGGTGAAGAACAACCAAGATGTGGAGTCGGGTGAGCCAATCGGATTGGGAGGCAATACAGGTCGCTCTACAGGTCCTCATTTGCATTTTGAATTCAGGTTTTTAGGAAATCCGATCAATACACGCAATCTGTTGGAGATTCAGCCAGACACGATGTATTTGAAGGACTCCATCTATGTGGTGCGCCCAAAGGAATCGTTCAAAGAGTTTTACAACTATCTGCACAGCCCTATAAAATACTATAGGGTCAGACAAGGAGACTATTTAGGAAAGATCGCTCGCAAATACCATACGACGGTTTCAAGGCTTTGCAGGTTGAACCGTATAACGCCCAACACCATTTTGCGAATCGGCAGAAGGTTGCGTGTGAAATAAAGTTACAAGAACCCGACGATTTATTCGTTGTAAAATAAAGAACCTCTCAACAACCAAAGGTCGAATTTTGTTTCTTCGTCGATTGGTTGAGATTCAGGATTAGGATTGAACTTTGCCGTCTCTATAACCAAGCAGGCTTTTTCGTTTTTTAATATTAGCTTCTGCCCGTTGTAATAATGTTTAGTATATTCCCATTTATCCGTCTCTTGAAGTTCTTTGATGCTGGGGATAAATTGGTATAACTCCTTTTTTGGAAAGGAAAAAGTTGTTCCATCCCATTTGATTCGTATGTTTTCGCCATATACTTCAACATCATGATTGTAACTTACTGGAGCAAAGTATTTATATCCTTTTGGAATATTGTTCTGTTTATTGAACTCAATAACGATGTTATGAGGCGGCCTATTGTTTTTTGTAGAGTCTAATATGGTAAAAACCCCTTCGTTTACTATATCGATGATGTTTTTGGTTCTTGTGATGGGAAAGTCTTGTTCTAAATGCTTGCATTCCTCTGCAAATTTATTAAACTCCTTTGCATCAAGTTGTTTTTTTAAGAAGAGAATATCATCCTCCTCGACAGGTAGGGTGAGACCTGCATTTTCAACATATCCTTTTATGTCTGAGGTGATCACTCGGAACGTGATGTTTTTGATAGAGAGCGGACCTCCACATGTGGCAATGAGCATAAGGGTTGTGAAGCACATCATGCTATACCGTAGCCAACGTTCTTTGTTGAAGATCATCAAGAGTAGAGTTATTACGCAGAAGACCAGCCAAAAAACTGTATAGAGCCTTGTTGCTGTTATCCCGTAATCGTAGATTGTTCGCGCGATTTCTATTGTCATGTGAAATAGCAGCGGAATCATGAGGAAAGGTGTGTATTTCAGGACGATCGACTCGTACCGGGTCGGTGAGCCATATTCCAACGGATACATCACAATCTTCATGACCACCACCAATATGAAGAGTACTGAAATCATTAAGGTGAACCAGTCTGGAAATTCCAATATAAAAAGTGCTTTTACAAAACCTGCGTAGATGAGTACCGTAATTGCGAAAATGGAAGGGAACAGTAGTGTTCGCACCAAACCTTTCGTTATCCGAGGCAGATCAACCTTACTTCCCATTTGGGCAAAGCTTTGCGCGGAAGGGCGTAGGGCTATGAAAAATGGTGCGGAGCAAAGGGCTAAAAATCCGATTGTTGTCAGCTCTGAGCATCCGAATTGATATTGAAGAGCTCCTAACAAAATAGTGACGATAAAACTTAAGAGAACTGCTATGACTAATCGGAAAAGATTCTGTATGATGAAATCCGTTAACTTGAGGTCGTTTTTTTCTCCACGCAAAATTTTTGTTGTGGTTACAAAGGAGCATATAAATAAGAATATGGATAGCGAACGAAGAGACTCAACTCTCCAAAAACCACCATCGTGTTCGAAAATGCAGGCAAAGCAACCTGCCAGCCATAATAGAATGACTACGATGGAGTATATAATCCCTTTACGTCCATGGCAACAATAACTCAACAACACCGAGAGTGGGATGGTTAGTATGATGGGTACAAAATCTTCATCATAAGTCAATGACATGGAAATGATTACGATTGCGCTGACGATTAGCGGCAGTCTGTATTCTTTTGATTGGAAGATTTCGTTTATTTTTTCCTTTATTGCTTTCATATCAGATTGATTTTAATAAAATATGACTCCGGATATGGTGATTGGCATACGTGGATTGTTGGGATAGATGCTTTGATACAAATTGTCTATAGACAAACATGCGTCATGCTCTTTTGTCCATAATTTCAACCCTCTGTTTTCTTTCTTGCATATTTTGATCAAAGAATCCAGTTCGTTAATGGAGGTGGTGAATACATATTTTCGTTTTTGCTCAACAGTAGAATCCCTTCTTTCCTCATCTACGCCCTCGAAGTAACCACCGTAGCGATCCGATTTTACAAAAATGAGGTCGATGTTTTCGCCTTTTTCGGGGGTTTCAAAATCAGGCAATCCTAAAATTTCACCAAAATGGTCAAAGTCTTTTTCTATCTCATGCTTTTCAGATTTGTAGGTTATGATTTCCTTTTCTGGGTTCAGTAATTTTGATTGAGAAAGGAACTCCGTGTGTTGGATGGAAATGTATTGAGCTATTGCGATGACCAACAAAGCATATCGGATCCAACGCTTTTTATTGAAATTGATGAGGATCGTCACTATGAATGATACGATGATCCAGAATGATGCGTCGTATGGAGATTGTACGTAGTATTTCAGATATTCTCTATGTTCATAAAATAGTATCGGCAATAGCAACAAGAGGCTGTACATGATAATCCGATGGACTTGATTCCACGGTGTTTTCAGTCTCTCTTTATAATATAGAAATTCAGTGATTGCTACAAATAACATCAAAATATAGCAGAGTAATTGCACATCAGAAGAACTGCGAAACGGGTGATTAATCAGCCAATAGACCCAAGCAAATGCAGTGATGAGCCAAACAACCGGCATACCAATTCTCTTCGCAACCTTGTGGATCTCGTGAGTCTCAGTTTGTGTCGCCGATGCGCTCACTGCCTCTTTGGTTGGTAGCATGTACATGAATACCAGAGGAGATATGAAACTGAAACTGATCACTTGGGTGTATAGCATGATTGTGTCGGGACTTGCAAATTCAATGCCGAATAGTCCTTCAATGCCGAAGACCAAAAGTGTGATCACTCTATATAACAGACCTCCCAACACTGTGGCACAGATACCTGCTTTTAGAATGTCTGTGAGGAAATTGTACAGGGCGACATCATCTTTCTTGCGCCACCACATCAGCGTGATGACCACTAAGAAGACCAGAAGATGGAAAGAGATGAATTTCTCGACAAATTGTAGCTCGAAATAGACTCCCGTTGCCATGACGACAAACCATAAGGCAAGTCCGACAACCTCCCATTTGTATCCCCTTTTTTGTTCTTCAATGAGTTTGAGAAGAATCGAAAGAAGTGCTGCAAAAGGGACTGAAGCCAGCAAAAAATCAGGTAAAAATCCGCTGGGGGATACAGTTAAATTATGTATGATGACTATTGTTGAGACGACGCACAACACTACCGCCACAGGGAAGCGTCCGACGGTGGCGTACAGTTCGCCAATGATTTTGTTAAATTTCTCTTTCATGTAGAATCAGATAAAATATGGACGCAAATATATAATAAAAATGCAAAGAAAATGCAAATCTGTTTTTTTTTTTATTATTTTGACAAAAAACACTCTAACGAAGACGATAAAAAGAATCTTCGTTAGGGTATTTTAGAATCTTCGAGAACAAACCTATAAACCAACTATTAGTTATTTTGTTATCGTTGAATATTTTTTTAGTTCGCTTGCGGCATCAAACTTTCGTATGATGTTTATCTCCCTTTCTGGTTGGAAGTATTCTTTAGAGAGGGATGATTCATATTTCGTTTTGGTTGTAAACAATATGATGCCGTTTCCTCCACGCATACCCAACGATGCGCAGGCGGGGTTGGTCGGTTTCACATACTCGATGTAGGCGACCTCCATCACGGGGATTCCGGACACGTCCATCGTTTCCACGCCATCGACGAAATAGACAGGGGAGGTGTTACCGTTGAAAGTGGTTTTAGAATTTGAAGGAAATTTCCTGTAAACAGCAGCCAATGCGGTCATCTCTCCGGTTGCCAAAAGATCTTCTTGGGTGATGATGTTTCCTCCGTAAAAGGTTGAAATCTCAGGCATTCGTTTCTTCATCTTTGCGGTGATGACGGAGTCCTTCACATATATTTTAATGTCGTCCAGTCCGCCCAATGAAAAGTAGTAGGGTGCCGCATTTTCATTCTCGTAAAAGAATAGGGTGTCTTTGTACAAGTCTGCTTTTTTAAACGAAAAAGTACCTCGCTTACTTGTCTTCTTCAGTTCAGGAGAAGAGTTGGTTGAAACTCTGATACTCTTTTTGTCGACATCACCGTCTATCACACCGCTGATTGATTGAGACATCAGGGGTGAAATAAAAACGAACAACGAGATGGCGCATAACAGACCTCTCTTTTTTAAATTTACTTTCATTCTCGTTCCTTTTTTGGTTTAACATGGGTTCAAACGAACCTTCCATCACACACACAATTTATGCAAAATCTTGTCGGATTTGCGTTTACGCAACAAATATAGAAAAATTTGTAAGACGAAGAGCGTAAACCACTTAAATTTTTGATGTGTAGATGATTTTCACAAATTGAGTCGGAGTGATTTTGATGTGCGTTGTCATGAGGCGCATCTCATTGAGGAGAAATGGTTCGCACAAGCGGAAGAAGGAGGTGGGGATGTGTAAATGTGAAAAATAAGTAGGATTGGAATTTGTGAAAAAAAATTAAAAAGTATATTTTTGAATATCCTTTGGGGAGAAAACCGAGGGATCAAGAAGGCATTTTTGCGATAGGTCCTATTCTATAAAATTCGCCAAATTTTACAACAACGGACTCCGAGCAGAAGAATGTCCTATGCTTTTTGTTTATGATGGGCTGAGAAGCCAAAATCATATACAAATTGGGCGTGGGGTATTGTTTCTATTCTATGTTCAGTTGTTGGGGTGTTTGGCGATACCTATAGAATATGGACGTAAGGCGAAACAAGTCTCACGTCCTTTTTGTTTATATGTGTGTTTGTCTGTTGGGGCTTGCGGACGGGGGAAATTTTTTTGTGTTATGATGAATTTTAATTTGATTTTAAGTTGTATGATGACAGTTTTGTCTGACAATTCTGAGGTTGTGGTCTATAAGGCGATTTTTCCTCCTGTGTGGATTCTCCTTCCTCTCTTTGCTTTTCTCGGTTTCGGCATGCTTTGGAAAGTGCTTTCAGGAACATCCATAGCGGTTTTAGGAGATCCAGGAGTGGGGAAAACACAGTTGTACTACACCTTGCAAGGTAAAGGTATTTGTCCTTCTATACAAACTAATAAGAATGATATCCCAGAGTTTGATTATGAGTGTAATGGAAAAACTTACAAAATAAAGAAAGGAGAGGATTGGGGAGGAAATGAAGGACAAAAGTCTAATTGGGGGGATTTGGTGAAAGGAAAAGATATTATAGTTTTTATTTTTGATGTGAACAGGTATCTTACTGAACCAGAATATGAAAAAGACACTAATTCTAATATGGATGATGTGTGGAGACTTTTGAAAGAAAATAAAAAAGAAAATAAACATATTTGTATAGGTTCTCATTTTGACGAATTAAAGTCTTATAAAAAGGAAAAGGCAATAGCAGACGTGCAGGATAAGTTGAAAAATAAACCCTATTCAGAATTGGTGAAGTGGAATTTTGACGTGATAGATGTCAGAGATAAAAAACAAGTAGAAGGAATTTTCAAAAAAGTTTTAAAATAAAGGGAGGATTTTTATGAAAAATAATAAAGAAAACAAAAAAGAAGAGTTTTATAAAGAAAACATTTTTTTCACCCAGAATAATGGAGGAGAAAAGTGTTCTGTTGGAATAGACGGAAAAAACTATGAGTTTGATGAATCAGGAAATGTTTTTAAGGTTGGAGGTGAGTTTTCTGATTTATCAAAGAGGTATGAATGTGAAGAGGGTCTCCCTGAAGATTTGAAAGATCTTGTTTTTATTTCTTTAGGGAAACAGAAGAATTGGTGGAAAAAAAAGGATAAGTCATTCTTCTTAAGGTCAAATTTTTTGGACAAGGATAGCATCGGAAGGAGAATGGCCTATATGTTTTATTCTAAAAATTATTCTTCATTAGAAGATGTGATTAAAACTTTGCGTGATTATGCTTCTGCATTTAAAAGAGAATTAAATGAAGAGGAGATTAGGAGAGCAATGGAGTCTGTGGAAGAAAATAAGAAGAAGAAAAAGAAAAGATTGGGCATAATTCTTGTAATTGTAAGTAGTATTCTGCTTGGAATTTTAATCTCCCACATGATGAAAGATAGTGTTGAAGAGCCTCGTGATGGTGAAAATGTGGAGGTTTATATTGAGAAAGGTGAATAAAAAAGTAATTCATTAAATAAAATTTTTATATGGAAAAATTAACAAAAAAAATCGTTTTAGTCGAGACAGAAGAACGTGGAAGAAATTGGGAATGGTCTGGAGATCCTGGATTAAAAAGGTTTAGAGAGTTAGGGACAGAAAATTTTCAAATACTTCCGATTGATAAGGCTCTAGGCTGCAGTCAATTAACAGAAAGCTTAAAGGGTAGTTCTCCAGAAGAAGGAATGGTGTTCATTCAACATCCTTATAAGAAAGATGAGTATGTTAAGGCAGAGGATTTTCAAGAAAGGATGGATAAAGATAAGGATTATGCGATGCGTAGAATCGCATCTTTTCTGGGCATAAAAAAGTTTTACTCAAAGGTTAAATTTGAAAGTGAAGAGAAACGTACATGCAATGGAGATCTAAATGTGAAAATAGAGGGTGTAGATTTAGATGCAAAGGCGAGAAAAGAGCGTGAGGAAAAATTGGCTAAATCAATTGAACGTGAGTTTGAATATGAGGGAGGAGAAACTGATAAGAAAAGGGCGGAAGAAATTGCAGAAGAGTATGGTTTGAAAAATGATCCTGATGTAATCGAATTGTTAGAAAGTAGATCTCCGGATCATCCGAATAAATCTATATCTCGGATTTATAAAATAGAAGTTACAAAAGAGTGTAATGATATTTTTGACTTGGCTATCAGGTTAAGTGCAGTAGGGGCTTTTAATGTTGCTGGTAGTTTTAAAGAGGTAGTATCAAAAAAAGAAAAATATCTCTTTGAATATACGATGAAATTTTAAGGAAAAAGATTGATAGACGATTTATTCACCGTCCATAACTCAATATTTTTTCGAGTTGTGGACGGTGAATAATTTTATTTGCCGTCCATAACTCCATTTTTTTTCGAGTTGTGGACGATGAATAATTTTATTTGGTGTCCATAACTCCATTTTTTTGTAGTTGTGGACGATGAATAATTTTATTTGGTGTCCATAACTCCATTTTTTTTGTAGTTGTGGACGGTGAATAATTTTATTTGCCGTCCATAACTCAATATTTTTTGCAGTTGTGGACGGTGAATAATTTTGCTGTTTTTGTAAATGTTTGAAATTGAGTGATTTGTATAAATGTGTGTTTCGGGTCTCATAATTTATAGAAGTCGCCCTTGGATATTCCAATGCCAATTTTAAACTTGTGCTTTTTCATGCGAATTCAATGTTTTGCTAAAAATCTTACCATTTATAATGAAATCTTCATTATTTTTGTAACTTGAAATTTTAATCTTTTTGGATGCTAACTTATGTCAACATATAAAAATCTTTTAATTAAAATCGGAATCGGATTCGTCTCAATAATATTTGGTCTGTACCTTTTTATCGTTGCCATCAACCATAATTTTTTGAATTTATTCGGTGATTCTCCTACAAAGGAGCAGTTGATGAACCCCATCAATATGGAGGCTTCTGAAATCTATAGCGATGATGGCGTTTTGATCGGAAAGTATTTTGTGGAAAATCGTTCTTCCGTAAAATTGGGTGAGATTTCCCAAGCTTTTATCCAAACTTTAATTGAGACGGAAGATAAGCGTTTTTACGAACATAACGGAGTGGATTTCAGAGGGGTTTTAGGTGCTTTTAAAGATGCTTTGTTCGGTGATGCAAGGGGGGCGAGTACTATTACCCAGCAATTGGTGAAGAATTTATTCAAGACTCGTACCGAGTTTTCCGATGGATTGTTTTGTAAAATACCGGGAATAAAAACGTTCATCGTAAAGGTGAAGGAGTGGAAGGGTGCCATGGAGTTGGAGAAAATCTACTCAAAAGATGAAATCCTTGAAATGTATGTGAATACAGTCTATTTCGGAAATCACTCCTACGGAATTAAGGCTGCGGCAAAAAGTTACTTCAACCAAACACCTGAAAAACTCACATACGAACAATCGGCAACTCTTGTCGGGATACTAAAAGCAACTACCTACTACAACCCAATCAGGAATCCGGAAAATAACAAGAAAAGGCGAAATGACATTCTGACCAATTTGCACAACGAAGGTCTCTTCAATAAAATGGTGTGCGATTCTCTTTGCAATCAACCTTTGGTGTTGCATTTAAACAATAGTTCTGATAATCGTGGAATCGCACTCTATTTCAGGGAGGCGGTCTTTAACGAAATGCAATCATGGTGCGAAAAGAATAACAGAGATCTTTATCGTGATGGTTTGAAAATCTACACCTCTATTGATTCTCGTATGCAAAAACATGCGGAAGAGGCGGTGAAAGCCCAAATGAAAATCGTGCAAAAAAATTTCAACGCGCATTGGGGAGAGAAAAATCCATGGCGCGATGAAAATCAAAATGAATTGCATGGATTCATCGAAGAACGAATCAAAAAAATGCCCGAATTTAAGCGTTTGTCTGAGCGATTTAATGGGAATGTAGATTCTGTGTATGCGACACTTAATCGACCTCACTTGACAAAGGTTGTTGATTATCAGGTTGGGCTAAAAGATACGTTTATGAGTTCAATCGATTCTCTAAAATACACATTGCGCTTTCTGCATTGTGGATTTGTTGCGATGGAACCTCAAACTGGTAAGGTGAAAGCGTGGGTGGGTGATATTGATTTTAACTATTGGCAATATGATAAGGTGGTGGCTCAAAGGCAACCCGGCTCTACATTCAAACTATTCATTTATACCGAAGCGATTCGGAAAGGACTTTGCAGTTGTGACACTCGTGTAGATAGTGCCATCAATTGGCTGGTTAAGGAAGAGGATGAAATGAAATTATGGAATCCTCAGAATGCCAACCGAATCTTCTCGGATGAGGAGATGACCCTTAAATCGGCATTTGCACGTTCTATTAATAGCATTGCAGTACAACTCACAAGAGAATGTACCCCGGATAGTATCGTCAACTTAGCAAAATTAATGGGTATTAGAAGTCCGCTGCGTCCGATTCCGTCAATCGGATTGGGTGCAGAAGATGTCTCTTTGTTGGATATGGTCACCGCTTACTCTACAATTGTAAATGAGGGTAAGAGACCTCTGCCGGTATTGGTTACTCGAATCGAAGATAGAGAGGGAAATGTTCTCTACGAAAACAAAGGGGAAGCCGAACAAGTTTTAGACTACGAAACCGCATTTATCATGCGTGATATGTTGCAAGAGGGATTACGCGATGAGAATGGAACTTCTCAACGTTTGAAAAAATTCCCGATTTTCAAAAATACAGAATATGGAGGGAAAACCGGAACATCATCAAATTATTCTGATGCTTGGTACATGGGCATCTCCCCTAAGTTGGTTGGTGGTGTTTGGGTTGGTGGAGAGTATCGTTGTATCCATTTCCGAAATGGAACTTATGGGCAAGGAAGTCAGACTGCGCTTCCTGTCTTTGGAGATTTTATGGCAAGGGTTATGGCAGACAAGAGACTGACTCGCTACCAAGGACTATTTGGTGAACCGATTCAGGAAATCTCGAAAATATATAATTGCGACGAATTTGAGAAAAAGAACGCCGGAGAAGGTTTCGTAAACTTTTGGAAAAAACTATTTGGTAGGGATGGAAAGGATAGCCTAAACGCCGACACCACTAAGAGAAGCAATAAAAGCAGAAGAGAAAAACGTCGTGAGAGGAGGGAAAGACGTAGAAACAGCCGTTAGTTAACGAAGTCTCCTTGTAGAACCTCTCTGAAAAAAGGGCGGCTCAACAGAGGGAAGTGTACGTGTCTTCCTACGTCTCTGTTGGTCTCTATATTATGGCTTCATAAATCCTTTTCCCGTCATGTTCGATCCACTCCGGCTCCTCTTGGACGG